>CADBUN010000103.1 GCA_902797825.1 uncultured Ruminococcus sp.
AGCTGATGACGCTCACGGCTGAGCTCGAAGAAAAGCAAAGCCGCCTGGAAGCGCTCTATGACCTCTGGGCGGAATTGCAGGAAGAATCATACTGATTCTCGTTTAAATTAGAATAAGGCAGCCCCTTGGGACCGCCTTTCTGACAAATCATCCTTTATCAATCAAGAAAGGGACTGCGTTGCACAGTCCCTTTCGTATGATATTCATCAATATCGTTGCCTTCGATGACGCGTCATGATACGTCATATGGATCATCCGAAACGCCGAAGGCGCTACGGGAATTACACCTTATGAATCTCGGAGATCGGCGCCTCCTCCTGATACACCTTGACATACTCGCTGGGCGGACAGCCGTACACGCTCTTGAACACGGTGATGAAGCTCTTGACGCTCGGGAAGCCGTTTTCCAGCGAGGCGCGCGTTTCGCTCATGCCGTTCTGCTGGATATCAATCAGGGCGTTCTCCAGGCGGACAAGATTCAGGTAGGTCTTGAAGGTCTTTTGGGTTGAAGCGGAAAAATGCCGCGAAAAGTAGGTCGGCGTCAGCCCGACAAAGGAGCTGATGTCCTCGAGCGTGATGCGGTCGCGGTAATTATCCCGGATATAGCCGATCGCCTTGGCGATATAGTCGGAGCCGTTCTCGACGCGCGGCGCGTCGGGATCGACCTCGCGCGGCACCCGGCACTTGGTGAACAGGTTCATCAGGATCTGAGACATCGCACAGGCGATCTTGAGCTTGGAGAATTCGGAGGGATTCTCCGCCTCAAAGACGATCGCCTTGAGCAGATCGCGCACCCTCGCGCGCGTCTGTTCATTCTTGTCCACGTCGATCCGATAATCGTCAAAATCGGGAAAATACGATTTGATATAGTTATACGAGAACAGCACCACGAGGTACTTGACCGGTTCATCAGGGTTTTTGCCGCAGGTCTGGTGCACCGCTTCGCTGTTGATCAACAGATAATCGCCGCCGTACAGATCCTTATCCTCGCCGCCGAGGTTCGTCCACATACAGCCGCGGATGATATAGTCGATCTCGAGATTCTTGTGCCAATGCTTGTGGGTAAAGCAGTCGCGGCCGGGCTTTTCATACAGCATCACCTTGCCGGGCAGGTTATCATCCGCGGTCACGATCTCATACTTTCCCTTATAGTTCGCAGCCATTCTTTCACCCCCTGATCTCAGGTTCGTTTTGTCACCGGGCGAGGGCGGCGCCCTGCCCGGTGCTTGCTGACATTATCTTACCATATTTTGCCGCAATAGTCAAATTTTATCTTGATTCAGGGGCTTGTATAGGGTATGATAGGGGTGGTGATACCGATGAAAAAGCTGCTATGTATGCTTCTGATCCCGGCGCTGTGTCTCCTGTCCGCTTCGTGTACACAGTTCCTGCCGCAGGGGCGCGTCAATGAGCATAACGCGAGGCTGACCGTCCGTTTTCTCGACGTCGGTCAGGGCGACAGCATCCTGCTCGAATCGGGCGACGAATTTGTCCTGATCGACGCCGGAGAGCGCGACTACGGGGATGAAGTCCTTGCCTATATCGAGAGCTGCGGCGCCGACGAGCTCAAATATATGATCGCCACCCATCCCCACTCCGACCATATCGGCGGTCTGCGGACGGTGCTGGACGGCATCGACGTCGAGCACTTCATCTCTGCCGAGACCGACTGTGAGACCTATACCTGGCTCAAGGTTTTGAGGGCGGTCGATCAGCAGAAGTTCCCATCCGTCGAAGCCCGGGCAGGCAGCACCTATTCCTTCGGCAACGCGTCGTTTACGATCCTGGCGCCGCTGTATGATTATGACGAGGACTATAACAACGCCTCGATCGTCATCAAGGTCACCTGCGGCTTCATCAGCTTCCTCTTGACGGGCGACGCGGAACGAGAGAGCGAATATGATATGCTCGAAGCCGGCGAGAACCTGAGCGCCGACGTGCTCAAATGCGGTCATCACGGCTCCTCGTCCTCCTCCAGCGATAAGCTGCTCAAGGCGGTCAACCCCTCCTTTGCCGTGGTATCCTGCGGCAAAGGCAACGACTACGGTCATCCTCACCGCGAAACCGTGCGTAAGCTCAAAGCGCTCGGCTGTCCGATGCTGCGCACCGATGAGATGGGCACCGTCACCGCCTATACCGACGGCGTCACGCTGAGCTTCAGCAGCGAAAAGCAGGATCTGTCCGCCTATACCTACACCGTCGGCGATCCCAAAAATTCGCCCGACGCGCTCAACTATATCGGCAACAAAAACAGCCGCGTGTTCCACTTTTCCGACTGCGGCGGCGTACAAAGCATGAGCGAACGCAATAAAGTAACCTTTGAAAACCGCGGGGACGCCGTCAAAGCCGGCTACACGCCCTGCGCCGCCTGTAAACCGTGATATGAAGAATGACCTGTTTCAACTGAACGCGCCTAACGTCTGGACGGCGCTGGCGGAAAGCCGCCTGCCCCTCGTCCTGTACGGGATGGGCAACGCCGCCGACCGGGTGCTGGATATCCTTACCCGGCGCGGTATCCGCGTCGCCGGGGTGATGGCGAGCGACGACTTCTGCCGTTATCAGCCCTTCCGCGGCTTTACCGTCAAGAAGGAAAGCGACCTGCAACGAGAGCTCGGAGATTTTACCGTCGCGCTGTGCTTCGGCAGTTCCCTGCCCGACGTGATGGCGCATATTCGCGAGGTCGCCGGGCGACATCCCCTGCTCGTCCCGAATATTCCCGTCGTCGGAGACGAGCTGATGGACGACGAGTATTTGATCCGGCACCGCGCGGAGATCGCGGAAGCCTTTTCCCTGTTGGCGGATGAAGCGTCAAGGCGTGTTTTTCGGGGCGTGCTGGATTTTTATTACACCGGACGGCTTGCCTGTCTGAGCCGGATCGAAAGCGATAAGGACGAGGTGTTCGGCGATATCCTGCGCCTTCACGACGAGCGCTATCTCGACCTCGGCGCCTATCGCGGCGACACGGTCGATGAATTCCTGCATTTTACCGACGGCTATGACAGGATCGTTGCCGTCGAACCGAATCCGAAGAATTTTCAAAAGCTGTCGAACCACCTCGCGAAGATCGAACACAGCACCGCCGTAAACGCCGGCATTGCCGACCGGGTTGGAAACATGTACATCGCGAAGAAAGCCGGACGGATGCCCATCCTGACGGAACGGGACGGGATCGAGATCCCGGTCACGACCGTAGACGCGCTCGCGTGTTCCCCCACCTATATCAAGGTCGATATCGAGGGGATGGAGGACGCGATGCTGTGCGGCGCTGTCCGCACGCTCAGGGAGCATAAGCCCAAGCTGAACCTCGCCGCCTACCACCGCACCGGGGATTTCTTTTCCCTGATCCTCCGGCTGCACAGCATCCGTCCCGATTACAAAATCCACCTCCGCAAGCACCCCTATATCCCCTGCTGGGATCTGAACCTCTACGCTATCTAAATGTTAGGAGTGAGGAGTTTCGGGAAAGCCTGACGGCTTTTGAATGAAATAACAATGATATCCCTGATTTGATAAACAATTCGCAAGAAAACGCCCCCTTCCGGTAGCCAAAGCACGCTACTGAAAGGGGGATTTGTATATTGTCTGTACATGGGGGATAGTCCGGGAAAGAGAATAAGCATTCCTGTTATTTGTAGGTTATTCCAATCGGGTGAGGGCGAAGCCCTCCCACAACTCCTCACTCCTCACTCCTCACTCCTCACTCTCCTCATGCCTATTCCTTTTCGGCAGCCTGAGATTGATCAGCACCACCGACAGGAACACCAGCGCCACGCCCAGGTAGCCAAAGGGAACCGCGAGCGGCTCCGCAAAAACCAGCGCGCCGATCACGGTCGCCACCACCGGCTCTACCGTCGCGATGATCGAGGCGGTGCTGGATTTGATGTACTTGAGCCCGAGGGTATAGAAAACATAGGGCAGCACGCAGGACGCCAGCGCGAACAGCACCGCATACAGCACGCTGCCGCCATCCGCGAATACCACGCTCACGATCGGTCTGACATCCGTCACCACTAAGCACGAAGCCGCCGCAAAAAGAAAGGTATACAGCGTGATCGTGAACGGCTCATAGCCCCGATTGAGCGCAAAGCGCGAGAAGATCGAATACAGCGCGTAACAGACGCCCGAGCCCAGCCCGAAGAGAAAGCCGGGCAGGGTAACGTTCAGCGAGCCGCCGATCACCCCGGTCGTCATCGCGCAACCCAGCACCGCGAGCACCAGCGAGATCACTTTTGGGAGCGTCAGCCTTTCCTTAAACAAAATCAGCGAGAAAATCATGACGAACGCCGGCGCGGTATACAACAGCACCGCCGCCACCGACAGGGAGCTCAGCTCGATCGAGGTAAAGTAAAAGTAGGTGAACAGCCCCACGCTGACAACGCCGGAGCCTAAGAAAATCCACAGATCCTTCCAACGGATCACAAAGAGCCTGCGCTTGTAGATCAGCACAAACAGCGAGAACAGCACCGCGGCGATCACCATACGGATCGCGACCGTCTGCATCGAATTCAGCCCCATCGCCTGATACCGCCGCACAAAGAGCCCGATACAGCCCCACAGCGTCCCGGCGATCAGGACGAACACCACCGCCGCCTTTTTCATCCTATCCCCTCCATAAAATCCCGAAGCCCGAGCCGCGCCTGCGCACAGGCGAGCAGGAGCTTCATATACGCACATTCGGGCGCGATATCATAGAGCGGTATCGCGCCGCGCCGGATCGCCTCGGCAGTTGTCGCATAAACCTTCCTGCCGCTGCGCAAAGACGCGAGATAAAGGGGAACCCCGCCGAGAGATTCCGCCCACTGCGCCGCACCGCGCGCATCGAGGGTGCCGCTGTGGTACAGGGTATGCAGGACAGCCCTCACCCCGTCCGTGTTCAGCCTTGCATAAGCCTGCATCGGGTAGGGATGGATCAGCAGGACGTTATCCTCGAGCTGCGGCAGGTGCGCCTTATCAAACACCGCAGGGATCGTCTGACGGATATAGGGGCGCTTTTCGATCAAAACGCCGTCTTTCCACACGCCGTAAGCGCCGTGGAAGCTAACGAAATCGTCCGACAGATCAGCCTGTCTGAGATCGGTCGCCGCATGAACAACCATCACGCCGTCCGTGCCGCGATAAGGCACAAAGGCGCCTGCTTTTCCCCGACGGATCAGCCCGACCGCACAGCAAAAATTCGCATATCCGTTGGCTTTTTCGTCAGACAAGACCTTATCGGACGCGACCGAACAAATCGGGACGCCGCAGTCGCCGAACAGCAGCCCGATCAAAGCGGACAGATACGCCAGGTTATCGCTGCCGACGGTCACGATCACGCCGTCATAGCGGGTGATCTCCGCCTCCCATACGGCTTTCGCCAGCCGGTTGAGATCGTCGGCGGTCAGCTGTTCGCTCAGGATATTCAGCGGTGATTTGATATCAAATTGTATCCCTTGGTGCTCAGCCGCATAACGCTCAGCCGCCGCGCAGCGACCATCGTCACAGACGTCGATCGCCGCGCCGTTGAACGCCGAGCCGATCGTACCGCCGGTAGTAATGACCAGAACTTTCATCGAACGCTCCTTTGAATTGCTTTCATCGTTAAATTTCCATTATCAGCTTCCCCGGTGTAAGCAGCGGAGTATTAACCACTAACCTCACCATTCACCATTCTCTATTCTCTATTCACTATTCTCTATTCATATTCTCCGTGTCCTATTCCAATCGGGTGAGGGCGGAGCCCTCCCACAACTCCTCACTCCTCACTCCTCACTCCTGACCACTGACCACTGAATAAAGGAAGCCCGCCGTTGAGGCGGGCATAGCTATCATTTATTTCTTATCCAGCTCTTCCAGAATGACCTTCTTGATATTCGGCGCGGTCAGACCGAAGATATCCAGCAGCTCCTTTGCCGGACCGGAATAGCCGAACTGGTCATACACGCCGATGCGTCTGACGGGTACGGGGCATTCGGCGGAGGTCACCTCACACACGGCGTCTGCCAAGCCGCCGATCACGTTATGCTCCTCGACGGTGATGATCCTGCCGGTTTCCTGCGCCGCCTTGATGATGATCTCGCGGTCGATCGGCTTGATGGTATGGATATTGATCAGGCGAACGCTCTTGCCCTCGGCGATCAGCTCGTCTACCGCCTTGAGGCTTTCGAGCACGCACAGACCGGTCGCGATCACGGTGATATCCGCGCCCTCGCGCAGGGTGATGCCCTTGCCCAGCTCAAAGCGATAGGTCTCGGGATCGTTGAAGCTGTCTACCGCCAGTCTGCCTAAGCGGATATAGACGGGGCCCTCATATTCGAGCGCCGCCTTAGTCGCCGCCTTCATCTCCCAGTGATCGGCAGGATTCAGCACGACCATCCCGGGGATGGTACGCATGATGCCGATATCCTCGAGGCACTGGTGGGTGGCGCCGTCCTCACCGGTAGAGATACCGGCGTGAGAGCCGGCGATCTTGACGTTAAGGTTCGGATACGCGACCGAATTACGAATCTGTTCAAACGCCCTGCCGGTCGCGAACATCGCGAACGAAGCCGCGACGGGCGTCTTGCCGGAGGCAGCCAGACCTGCCGCTACGCCGACCATATTCGCCTCGGCGATACCGCAGTCAAAGAAGCGCTCGGGATAAGCGTTGCGGAAAATCGAGGTGTTGGTCGCCGCCGCAAGGTCAGCGTCCAGCACGATAATGTCGGGACGGGTTTCTGCCATTTCGCACAGAGCCTCACCGAAGCTCACGCGCGTCGCCTTCGTGATAATCTCAGCCATTTGACGCCTCCAATCCGGAGAGCTGATCCTCCAGCTCCGCCATCGCTATCTTGAATTCCTCTGCGTTCGTCGCCTTGCCGTGCCAGCCGACCTGATTTTCCATGAAGGAAACGCCCTTGCCCTTGACGGTTTTCATGATGATCGCAAAGGGCTTATCGGAAGCCTTCGCCTGCTGCAGCGCGCCCTCGATGGCGTCGAAGTCGTGACCGTCGATGATAACGGTATCAAAGCCAAAGGACTCGAACTTGGTGTCCAGCGGCTCTACGCCGCCCACCTCGGCGGTGGTGCCGTCGATCTGCAAGCCGTTACAGTCAACGATCACGGTCAGGTTATCGAGGTTGTGATGACCGGCGAACATCGCCGCCTCCCAGACCTCGCCTTCCTCACACTCGCCGTCGCCGAGCACGGTATAAACGCGGTAGTCCTTCCGGTCAATCTTCGCGGCAAGCGCCATGCCGCACGCGGCGGAAATGCCCTGACCGAGCGAGCCGGAGCTCATGTCGATACCGGGCGTACCCTTCATATCGGGATGCCCCTGCAGCATCGCGCCCACATGGCGCAGCACCTCGAGCTCCTTCCAGTCAAAATAGCCCTTGAGCGCCAGAACGGCATAAAGGCTCGGGCAGCAATGGCCCTTGGATAATACAAAGCGATCCCTGTCAGCCCAGTGCGGCTCGGACGGCTTCACATTCATCTCCTTAAAATAAAGATAGGTGAACATATCCGCCGCCGACAGCGAACCGCCGGGATGTCCGGATTTCGCGTGAAACGTACCGATGATCGCGCCCATCCTCGCCTTGCAGGCAAGGATCTCAAGCTTCCTCTTCTCAGCCTGATTCATGATTTCCTCCCAATACCTGAACAGCCGCAAGCGTGCTGTTCCGAATCGCCCCCGATCGCCTTTGAAGCAGAATTTCTCCGCCCGGAGCAACGGGAAGCCGTTAACTCATACATCAATACTCTACCACATTTTCATGATAATATTTTTCATTATGTGAAAAAAGCCGAAATTCGGTGATTTATATTGAAACTATCTAAAATTTGTGATACAATCCCATCGGAAAGGAGCGAAATGTATATGCTGCTCACAGCCGATATCGGCAACACCAACATCAAATTCGGCATCTTTCGCCGGGATGAACTGATTCGAACGCTGACGATCTCCTGCAACAAGGCGAAAACCGCCGACGAATACGGCGTGGAGCTCTACTCGCTGATCCGCGTGATGGGCATCCACCGCGACGATTTTACCGGCTGCATCATCAGCTCGGTGGTGCCGATCGTGACCGCGCGTATCGACGAAGCGGTACGCGGCATCCTCGGCGTAGAGCCGCTGATTGTCGGCCCCGGCGTCAAAACCGGGCTGAATATACGCATCGACGATCCCTCCACCCTCGGCGCCGATTTGGTGACCGCGTGTGTCGCGGCAAACGCCGACGAACCCTCGCCGAAGATCGTCATCAGCATGGGCACCGCCACCGTATGGTGCGTCATCGACAGGAACAACAGCATGATCGGCTGTGCCATCGCTCCCGGCGTCACGGTCTCGCTGGAAGCGCTGACCAAGAACACCGCGCTGCTCCAGTCGGTCGCCTTCACGGCGCCGCGCTCGGTAATCGGCACCAACAGCGACAAGAGCATCCGCGCAGGCGCGGTATGGGGCACCGTATGCATGATCGACGGGATGATCGACCGGATCGAAGAGGAGCTGGGCGACACCTGTACCGTCATCGCTACCGGCGGACTCGCCGACACCATCATCCGCTACTGCAAGCATGAGATCGAGATTCGCGAGAACCTGATTTTGGAGGGCTTGCGGATGATTTATGAAAGGAACAAAAAAGGAGAACGGATTACGGATAACAGATAACAGTTGTAGGAGCGCTTCGCGTTTGGATTCCTATATTGATGGGTGAGGGCGCAGCCCTCCCTACACCGTTAACCGTTCACCGTTAACCATTCTCCCTTAAATATTGCGCTTCACCGCTTCGAGAAATCGAAAATCACGCGGGAGGCAGCAGGAGGTTTTTATGTCAAACACCAAGAAAACAAACACCTACCGTCTGACGGGCTTAGGGATCCTGACAGCCATCATCATCGTGCTGCAGGTATTCACCACCTTCGTCAGATTCGGCCCGTTCTCCATCACCCTCGCGCTGATACCGATCGTCGTCGGCTCGGCGATGTACGGCAAGGGCGCCGGCGCCTATCTCGGCGCGGTCTTCGGCGCGGTCGTCGTGGTCATGTGTATCACCGGCGGCGATTTAGGCGGCGCCATGGTCTGGGCGGCGAATCCCATCATGTGCCTCATCATGTGTATGCTCAAGGGTACGGTCGCCGGCTTCTTGGCAGGACTCATGTATGAGTTGGTCAGCAAGAAAAACCAGCTTCTCGCCGTCATCTTAGCGGCGCTGGTCTCCCCGATCGCCAACACCGGTATCTTCATCCTTGGCATGATGCTGTTCTTCAAGGATACCCTGGCGTCATGGGCAGGCGGCTCCGACCTCTTGAACTATATCATCTTCGGTCTGACCGGCGTGAACTTCCTCGTCGAGCTTGGCGTGAATATAGTACTCAGCCCGATCGTCGTCAAGATCATCGAGGCTGTCAGGAAAACCAACAAAGCTTAAACCATGAGGAGCTAGGAATAAAGTGAGGAGTTAGGAGTTAGAAGTTAGGAGTGAATGGCGGGCTCTGCCCGCACCCGATTAATATTTGGCATAACAATAACGCTTGCGACACTATATAAGAGTTGCAAGCGTTATTTTATTTGTCTTTATTCTATTCAAAACGCGTCAGCGTTTCCCTTAACTCCTAACTCCTAACTCCTAACTCCTCACTTCTCACTCAGATCACAAACCCGCCGTTGACCGACAGCACCTGCCCGGTGATGAAGCGCGCCTTGTCGCTCGCCAAGAACACCGCCGCGTCGGCGATATCCTCGGGGGCGCCGAGTGTATTCAGCGGCGTTTCATCCCGTAAGGCGGCGAGGTCCTCCCCGGTAAAGCCTGCCATCATATCGGTCATGATGACGCCGGGCGATACCGCGTTGACGCGGATACCCGACGGCCCGACCTCCTTGGCGAGCGCCTTCGTCAGCCCGATCACGCCTGCCTTCGCGGCAGAATACGCCGCCTCGCACGACGCCCCGACCTCGCCCCACATCGAGGCGATATTGACGATCACGCCGCTGTGGGCGCGGAGCATCTCGCGCAGCGCCTCGCGGCAGCAGTAGAACGTGCCGGAGAGATCGGCGCCGATCAGGCGATCCCATTCGTCGTCCGTCATATCCGTCAGCAGCCCGACGTGCGCGACGCCGGCGCTGTTGACCAAGGCGTCGATATGCCCGAACGCGCCGTAAACCTCGTCGAACATCGCCTTGACCTGCTTGCTGTCGGAAACATCCGCCTGTACGGTAACGGCGCGGACGCCGCAGCCGCTCAGCTCACGCGCCAGCGCCTCTGCCTTTTCGGCACTGCGGCAATAATGGATCGCGACGTCGAAGCCTGCCTTGGCGAAGGCACGCGCGCACGCCGCTCCGATCCCACGGGAAGCGCCCGTAATCAGTACCGTCCTCATATCAGTTCTTCCTCCATGCCGTCGGGATGAAAATCAGCAGGAACGGATACAGCTCCAGACGTCCTGCCAGCATATTAAAGCAGAATACAATCTTAGAGAACACGCTGAAGCCCGCGTAGTTGCCGGTGGAGCCGACGATATTCATGCCGGGACCGGTGTTGTTCAGCGTCGCCAGCACGCTTGACAGGCTGGTGGTATAATCAAAGCCGTTGAGCGAAATCAGGATCGTTGTCACGATAACGATCGCCATATAAATCACAAAGTAGACGCTGACGGAGCGCGAGACCTCGTGGGTGACGCGCTTGCTGTCCATCTTTACGGTTTGGACGGTGCGCGGATGCAGGATCAGGGTGAACTCCTTGCGCACGCCCTTCAAGAGAATCATGAAGCGCGATACCTTGAAGCCGCCGCCGGTCGAGCCGGCACACGCGCCGATACAGGTGGCGATCAGCACCAGCGTCTTCGACAGCTCCGGCCACCGGTTCACATCCGTAATCGCCATACCGGTGGAGGATTCGACCGAGGTGATATAGAAGAAGCTCTGATGGATCGCCTGAAACAGGTTTTCGCCATATGTCCGGTGAAGGAACAGGTCGGCGGCGATCACCCCGGTAATCAGCAGGGTAATGCCGACATACATCCACAGCTCCTCGTTCTTCATCGCCTGCTTAAAGCGCTTGGAGAGGATCAGGATATAGACATAGAAATTCACACCGAACAGCATCATAAACACCGCGACGACGGTTTGCAGATACGGACTGAAGCGCGCCATCGAGTCGTTATAGACCATGAAGCCGCCGGTACCGGCGGTGGAGAAGGAGGTCGTCACCGCGTCAAAGAGGTTCATGCCGCCGAACAGCAGCAGGACGCATTCCAGCAGCGTCAGACCGCCGTAGATGCCGTACAAGAGCGCGGCATAATTGCGCAGCTTGGGCATGCTTTTGCTGACGGAGGGACCGGTGGATTCTGCCTTCATCAAATTGATATTTTGGCTGCCGCCGAGGCGCGGAATAATCGCGAGCAAGAACACAACGACGCCCATACCGCCCAAAAAATGCGAGAAGCTGCGCCAGAACAGCATACAGCGCGGCAAATGCTCGATCTCGACGAGAATGGTCGCGCCGGTGGTGGTAAAGCCCGAGATCGTCTCGAACAGCGCGTCGATAAAATGCGGTATGGTCTTGGAAATCCACAGCGGCAGACAGCCGCCTAAGGACAGCACCAGCCACGACATCGCCGTCGCGGCAAAGCCGTCCTTTAAATACATCACGTTGCTCTTGGGCTTTTTGATGACGAGCAGGACGCCCAGCACCGCCAGTCCCGTACCGACATAGACAAAATACTTCATAAAATGCCACTCTCGGTACATCAGACCGACGACGGTCGAAAGCTGCATCGCGGCGCCCTCGATCAGCATCACCCAGCCTAAGATATAAGAAATCAGACGTTTGTTCATAATGGTTCTCCGCAAACAGGCAAAACACGCGGTCTTCACGGTCTTGCCGATCTTTCAAAACGCCCACGGCAAAGCGTGAGCGTTCGAAGGTAAAATGGTTATTTCAGGATATCGCGCAAATCGGCGAGTCCCTTGTGCTTGGTGACCACGATCACCCTGTCGCCCTTTTCGATGGTATCGCCGCCGCCGGGCATAATCACCTTGCCGTTGCGGCTGATACAGACGATCTGCAGGTCGTTCTTCAGGTTCAGACGCGAGAGCGGAACGCCCGTCAGCGCGCTGTCCTCCCTGACGAGGAACTCCAGCGCCTCGGCGCGGTCGCCGCTGACCTTGTACATGGTTTCTACGTTATTGCCGACGGTGTTCTGCATACCGCGGACGTAACGGACGATGTATTCGCCGGTGAGCTGCTTGGGGCGGATCACGCTGTCGAGCGGCAGGGTATCCACCACGGAAGAGAATTTAAGATTCCCCAGCTCCGTAACAACCTTTGCCTTGGGGTTCACCTGCTTGGCGTAGAGCGACGCGAGCAGGTTCTCCTCATCCGTATCCATCAGGCACACCACGCCGTCGGCGCGGTCGATATGCTCGCTCAGCAACAGATCCTCGTCCATCGCGTCGGCGTTGATGATCATCACGCCCCGCAGTCCCTCGGAAAGCGTCTCACAGCGAAGGGGGTTCTTTTCGATAATCTTGACGTTGACGCCTGCCTCGCGCAGAATCTTCGCCAGGTAGAAGCCGATCTTGCTGCCGCCCAGGATAAAGACGGAGCGGCCCTTGTTGGAGAGGGTACCCATCAGCTTCAACAGCTTTGCCGCCGCGCTTGACGGCGCGACAAAGGATACCATGTCGCCCGTGCGCAGGACAAAATCACCGTTCGGGATATAGAACTCGCCCTCGCGCTCAACATACACAAGGCGTACCGCGCCCTTTAACAGCGAGGCGCAGTCGGCGACTCTCTTGCCGGAGATGGGAGACTTCTCGCTCAGGCGAATCTTGATGAAGTCGACCATCCCCTTGGCAAAGGAGCTGATCTTCACCGCGCCCGGATACTTAACCATCCGCGAGATCTCGCTCGCGCAAGCGTGCTCGGGATTGATCGCCAGCGAGAGCTTCAGGTTCTCGCGGATCATGCTGATATCGCTGATATATTCGGGGTTACGCACACGCGCTATCGTTGACGTCACACCCATATTCTTGGCGAGCAGGCAGGTATAGAGGTTCAGCTCGTCGGTGGCAGTGACCGCGATCAGCAGGTCACAGTTGCCGATCTCCGCCTCCTCGAGCACCCGGCAGGTAGCGCCGTTGCCCTGAATCGCCATGACGTTTTGGGTATCGGCTACCTTCTCGAGCGCTTCGGCGCTCTCGTCGATGACGGTGATGGAATGTCCCTCTGTGTTCAGCTGGTCCGTGATGGAACGCCCCACGCGGCCGCAGCCTACGATAATAATATTCATGTTGACCTCAAAAGTAAAATAACCTCAATTCATCAGGATGAAGGAGCTTGGCGCCGGCGGGTTCCCTCCGACTGTTCTTCGTCCTAAACACCCATATTCTACATCAACATTTTTTCAAAATCAATATGATAATCGAAATATATCCCGTTTGTTTACATTTTTTTCTTTATTTTTCCTTTCTCCTATGATATAATGCATATATAATGGGGTTTTATAGGGATTTCCATCTATTCAACATCAAAATCCCCGCCCCGCTGAAAGGAAGGATACTATGGGTTTATTTAAAGCGCTGTTCGGCGACTACTCTACGCGCGAGCTCAAGCGCATCAAACCGATTTGTGATAAGGTTCTCGCGCTCGAGGACAAGTATGCGGCGATGTCTGAGAACGAGCTGAAATCTCAGACCGATATTCTCAAAAACCGCCTGCAAAACGGCGAGACCACCGACGACATCCTGCCCGACGCGTTCGCGGTATGCCGCGAGGCGAGCTGGCGCGTGCTGGGGATGAAGCACTTCCCCGTCCAGATCATCGGCGGCATCGTCCTGCATCAGGGGCGTATCGCCGAGATGAAAACCGGTGAGGGTAAAACGCTGGTGGCTACCCTGCCGGCGTACCTCAACGCGCTGACCGGCGAGGGCGTCCATATCGTCACCGTCAACGATTATCTGGCAAAGCGCGACTCCGAGTGGATGGGCAAGCTCTACCGCTGGCTGGGGTTGAAGGTCGGTCTGATCATCCACGATATCCCGTCCAACGAGCGCAAGGAGATGTACAACGCCGATATCACCTACGGCACCAACAACGAGCTGGGCTTCGACTATCTGCGCGACAACATGGTCGTATATAAGGAACAGAAGGTACAGCGCCGGCACGCCTTCGCCATCGTGGACGAGGTGGACTCGATCCTGATCGACGAAGCGCGCACGCCGCTGATCATCTCCGGTCAGGGCGACAAGGCGAGCGACCTGTACGAGCGCGCCGACGCCCTCGCCCGTACCCTGAAAAAATACGTATTCACCGAGATCGACGCCAAGGAAGACCTCGAGGGCTTCTATAAAGAAAACAACATCGACTATGTCGTCGATGAAAAGGCGCATACCGCCACCCTCACCCAGCTCGGCGTGAAGAAGGCGGAGGCGTTCTTCAACCTCGAGAACCTGTCCGATCCCGACAATATCACCATCCAGCACCACGTCAACCAGGCGATCAAGGCATACGGCTGCATGAAGAACGAGGTCAACTATGTCGTCAAGGACGGCGAGGTCATCATCGTCGACGAGTTCACCGGCCGACTGATGTACGGCAGACGCTACAACGAAGGATTGCACCAGGCGATCGAAGCCAAGGAGGGCGTCAAGGTCGAGAGCGAGAGTAAAACCCTCGCCACCATCACCTTCCAGAACTTCTTCCGCCTGTACAAAAAGCTCTCCGGCATGACCGGTACCGCCAAGACCGAGGAAGAGGAGTTCCAGGAAATCTACAAGCTCGACGTCGTCGAGATTCCCACCAACAAGGAAGTCATCCGCAAGGATATGCAAGACGCCATCTACCGCACCGAACGCGGCAAGTTCATGGCGATCATCGAGGAGATTCGCAAGGCGCACGAGATCGGTCAGCCGGTGCTGGTCGGTACGATCTCGATCGAGAAGAGCGAACAGCTCAGCAAGCTGCTCAAAAAGGCCGGCATCAAGCATAACGTCCTGAACGCGAAGCATCACGAGAAGGAAGCCGAGATCGTCGCCCAGGCAGGCAAGCTCGGCGCCGTCACCATCGCCACCAACATGGCAGGCCGCGGTACCGATATCGTTCTGGGCGGTAACGCCGAATATATGGCGAAGGCGCAGCTGAGAAAGGACGGCTATGACGACGACGTCATCGCCGAGGCGACGGGCTTCGCCGATACCGACGACGAGGTCATCCGCGAAGCGCGCGAAAAGTATCAGGAATATTATAACAGTCATAAGGAAGAGACCGCCGCCGAGGCGGAGAAGGTTCGCGCCGCGGGCGGCTTGTATATCATCGGCACCGAGCGCCACGAAAGCCGCCGTATCGACAACCAGCTGCGCGGCCGTTCCGGACGTCAGGGCGATCCCGGCAAGAGCAAGTTCTTCCTGTCGTGCGACGACGATTTGATGCGTATCTTCGGCGGCGAAAGGATGGCGGCGATCCTCGATCGGATGAACGTCGAGGAGGATCAGCCCATCGAAGCGAAGATGCTGACCAATATCGTCGAAAGCTCCCAGCAAAAGGTCGAGAGCCGCAACTTCGCCATCCGTAAGTCCGTCCTCGACTATGACGACGTCATGAACCGCCAGCGCGAGATCATCTACGGTCAGCGCAACCAGGTGCTCGACGGCGAGGATGTGCACGATACCGTCGTCAAGATGGTCTCCGATACCATCGAGAACAACGTCAATATGTTCTGTGCCGACGATATGGATAAGGACAACTGGAACCTCGCCGGCTTAAACGAGCTGTATCGCGGCTGGCTGATCGACGACAGCAACAAATTCAGCTTTACCCCCGAGGAGCTCGAAAAGACCGATAAAGCAGATCTCATCCAAGCCCTGAACGACCGCGCGATGAAGCTCTATGCCGAGAACGAGGAGCTGGTCGGCTCAGACACCATGCGCGAGATGGAGCGCATCTACCTCTTGAAGAGCGTCGATACCTACTGGATGGATCATATCGACAACATGGATCAATTAAAGCAGGGTATCCGCCTGCGCGCCTACGGTCAGCGCGATCCGGTCGTCGAATACCGGATCGAGGGCTTCGATATGTTCGACGAGATGATCGAGACCATCCGTCAGGAAACCGCCAAGCTGGTTCTCGTCGCGCCCAAGCGCGTCTATGAGATTCAGAAGAAGCGCGAGGAGCTCGAGCAGAAGCGCCGCGAGATGGAAGAGAAGGCGGCTGCCGCCCATCAGGTCATCCTCAAAACCGAGGAGGATCGCCGTCCCAAGCCCTCGGCTGTCGAGCTGGGGCTCAAGCGCGAGCAGGTCGCCAAGCCCGTCACCTTCTCGGGCGACGGCACCGTCTCCACCAACAAGACTGTCGTGAAGAAAAAGAACAAGAAGCCCGGCCCCAACGATCCCTGCTGGTGCGGCTCGGGCAAGAAATATAAAAAATGTCATAAACCGATTGACGAGGGATATCAGAATGAGTAAGGTAAGAACACGCTTCGCGCCCAGCCCGACGGGCTTTATGCATGTCGGCAACCTGAGAACGGCGCTGTATGAATATCTGGTCGCCAAAAGTCAGGGCGGCTCCTTTATCCTGCGGATCGAGGACACCGACCGGGAGCGCTATGTCGAGGGCGCGGTAGACATTATCTACCAAACACTCAAAACCGCCGGGCTGAAGCACGACGAGGGCCCCGATATCGGCGGCGACTACGGTCCCTATGTCCAGAGCGAGCGCCGGGAGATGTACCTGCCCTATGCCGAACAGCTGATCCGGGAGGGCAAGGCGTACCGCTGCTTCTGTACCAAGGAACGGCTCGAGAGCCTCCAGAACGAGACCGTCGGCGGCGGCTATGACCGCCACTGCCGCCATCTGTCCGAGGCAGAGATCCAAGAGAAGCTGGACGCGCACACCCCCTATGTTATCCGGCAGAAGATGCCGACCGAAGGCTCCACCACCTTTAAGGACGCGGTGTTCGGCGAGATCACCGTGGATAACAGCGAGCTGCAGGATCAGATTCTGATCAAGCAGGACGGCTACCCCACCTATAACTTCGCCAACGTCATCGACGACCACACGATGGGGATCACCCATGTCGTGCGCGGCTCCGAATACCTCAGCTCCACGCCGAAGTACAACCTGCTGTACGAGGCGTTCGGCTGGGAGATTCCGACCTACATCCACCTGCCGCTGATCAACGGCAAGAACGACGACGGCACCATCAGCAAGCTCAGTAAGCGCCACGGCTCGACCGGCTTTGAGGACTTGATCAAGGACGGCTACCTCCCCGAGGCGATCATCAACTATATCGCCCTGCTCGGCTGGTGCCCGAAGGATAACCAAGAGCTTTTCACGCTGGAGGAGCTGACAAAGGCGTTTGACGTCTCCGGCATCAGCAAGAGTCCGTCGGTATTCGACTATGATAAGCTCGAGTGGTTCAACGGCGAATACATCAAGGCGATGACAGACGAGCAGTTCGCCGCCGTCGCCGCGCCGTATTTCAAGGAAGCGCTCGGCGACTGCGCGATTGATCCCGTCAAGCTCGCCGCGATCCTCAAGCAGCGCACCACCAAGCTCACCGACATCCCCGGGAAGATCGACTTTTTCAAGGAGCTGCCCGACTATGACAAGGAGCTCTTTGTCAATAAAAAGAGCAAGACCAACCTCGAGAACGCGCCGGTGATGCTGCAGGCGGTCTACGACGCCTTATCCGCGCTGGAGAGCTGGGATCACGACGCCATCCACGACGCGCTGATCGGACTGGCACAAAAGCTGGAGGTCAAGAACGGCACCGTCATGTGGCCGGCGCGCATCGCCGTCGCCGGCAAGGCCGTCACCCCCGGCGGCGCGATCGAGATTCTCGATATCTTAGGCAAGGACGAGAGCCTCAGACGCATGAAGCTGGGACTCGATAAATTACAGTACCGCCGACAGCCTTCCCCTTGAGGGGATTAACCACAGATAAAATGAGGGAATGTATATGACAGAAGAACTGAAAACCACGGAGAATACCGAGGAGGTTTCCTCGAATTTCATCCACACCATGATCGAAAAGGATATCGCCGAGGGCGGCGACTATGCCGGCATGAAGGTGCATACGCGCTTTCCTCCCGAGCCGAACGGCTACCTGCATATCGGTCACGCCAAGGCGATCTGCATCAACTTCGGCACCGCCGAGAAATTCAACGGCATCTGCAACCTGCGCATGGATGACACCAACCCCACCAAGGAGGACGTCGAGTATGTTGACGCCATCCGTGAGGACATCCACTGGCTGGGCTTCGACTGGGACGACCGCTTCTACTACGCGTCCGAATACTTCGACAAGATGTACGAGGCGGCGGTCGAGCTGATCAAAAAGGGGCTCGCCTATATCTGTGAGCTCACGCCCGATCAGATGCGCGAGTTCCGCGGCGATCTGAGCACCCCGGCAAAGTCGCCCTACCGCGACCGTCCGGTCGAAGAGAGCCTCGCGCTCTTTGAAAGGATGAAAAACGGCGAGATCGAGGACGGCAAGATGACGCTGCGCGCCAAGATCGACCTTGCCTCCGGCAACTTCAATATGCGCGATCCCGTCATCTACCGCATCAACCGCCTGCACCATCACCGCACCGGCGACAAGTGGTGCATCTATCCGATGTACGACTTCGCCCACCCGATCGAGGACGCGATGGAGCATATCACCCACAGCCTGTGCTCGCTCGAATTCGAGGATCACCGTCCGCTGTATAACTGGGTACGCGACAACGTCACCCTGCCGAGCAAGCCGCGCCAGATCGAATTCGCGCGGTTGGGCATCAACAACACCGTCATGAGCAAGCGCAAGCTGCGCGCGCTCGTCGAGGGCGGCTATGTCAAGGGCTGGGACGATCCCCGTATGCCCACCCTCTGCGGTCTGCGCCGCCGCGGCTACACCCCCCGTTCGATCCGCAATTTCTGCGACCGTATCGGCGTCAGCAAGGTCAACTCCACCGTCGAGTACGGGTTCCTCGAGCATTGCCTGAGAGAGGACCTCAACCTCACCGCCCAGCGCGTGATGGTCGTGCTCGATCCCGTCAAGCTGGTCATCACCAACTATCCCGAGGGACAGAGCGAGAGCTTCACCGTCGAGAATAACCCCAACAACGAAGCGGACGGCACGAGAGAGGTCACCTTCAGCCGCGAGTGCTGGATCGAGCGCGGCGACTTTATGGAAGAACCGATCAAGAAATACCAGCGCCTGTATCCCGGCAACGAGGTACGCCTTAAGAGCGCCTATATCGTCAAATGCACCGGCTGCAAGAAGGATGAAAGCGGCAGGATCACCGAGGTCTACGCCGAGTACGATCCCGAGACGCGCGGCGGCAACACCCCCGACGGCAGGAAGGTACGCGGCACCATCCACTGGGTAGACGCGAACAACGCGCTCGACGCGACCTGTAACCTCTACGACAGCCTCTTTACCGTGCCCGATCCCGAGGCGGACGGAGGCGACTTCCTGACCTTTATCAACCCCGAATCCCTCAAGGTGTCGAAGGGCTGTAAGGCGGAGAAGGCGATCGCCGGCTTCAAGGCGCCTGCCTACTTCCAGTTCATGCGCACCGGCTACTTCTGCATTGATCCCGACAGCACGCCGGAGCATATGATCTTCAACCGAAGCGTCAGCCTGAAGGACGGCTTCAAGAAGAAATGACGCGCGCCTTTTCTCCTGTTTCACCACGCTTCCGGTTACGAAAAAGGTTACATCTTGACCGACAACCATCATCAATACCCAAAAAAAGAAAAGCTCCCGAAGTTTACCGACTTCGGGAGCTGTTATTATATAATGCTATAGAGAAATGGTATCTTCCACCCGGTCGCTTGCCTGCGGCAACGAATACCGATTTCAGATAAATGCTTTCATTTGAAATACGTGTGCCAACTAACCCTCGTTCCTCTTGCACATCTCCTTGACCTTGCGGATGATCCTCACGCCCGAATCAGCGCCGTCTACCGCAAGCAGCAGGAAGAACGGGGTGAAGTTGAACAGGTACCTCGAGCGCGTCTCCCACATCATCAGGAAGAGAAACACCCCGAATACCGCCACGCGGAAGAGCAGCGTCGGATCAATCTTCCCCTTGATAAAGCCCTTTAGCGCCGAGAGCGCCATCATCAGGATCAGGAAGTACTGGAAGCCGCAGCTGTAAGCGTACTGGCGGTAATAATGATCCCCGTCGGGCAGCAGGTATTCGTGCAGCACGTTCTTTTTGATCGGCTGTCCGATATGGTTCGAAACATAATAGGTGCCGTCGCCCCAGGTCCAGATTTCCTTGGTCGTCAGGAATTCGAGCAGGCCGTCAACGCCCATCTCCTTGAGATCCTCCTTGATGACCTCGATATTCGCCTCCTGCTTCTCCTTCTTGCTGGTGAAGCCTTGGGTAAAGCGGTAATCGTCCATATCGAAGCCGCCGTGACCGTGCAGCCCCATCATGATCCAGTGGGTAGCCGGGAACTCATAGCGGTCGGCGTGATCCTGCTGCATGATGTTGGTGGTTTTCAGCGCGACCTTATATACGACGTTCAGGCACGCAAAGCCCATCACGAACGCCAGCGCCAACACCAAAAAGCGCTTGAATCTCAGCTTTAACAGCGCATATCCCAAAAGTGCGACCACCAGCACGATCAGATTGCCCTTGATCTTAAACCCGATGAACGCCAGCATACCGCATACCACCATCAGGATCGTCCGCGGAACCGGCTTCTCCATCGTCATCACGCTCAGGAACATCCATACCACGCCCACCACATACGGGATCGAGAAGGTATCGGTATAGACATAAGCGGTGTAGGTGAAATAGGGCACGAACAGGGCGCACAGCCCCAGCGTCATCAGCGCCTTTTTATCGCCGTAGACCTTTCTGGCGAGCAGGGCGGTCATCAGGATCGCCGCGTTGATCGACAGCACGTTGATGCCGACCATCGGCATACGCGTGATGTTGCCCGTCATCAAATACCAGATACGGTAAACAAGCGAGTTGATCAGCAGCATCGCCGTCTGGTTCGGATATTCGATCAGGTAATAATCGCCGCTCTCCATCGAACGCCGCACGATATCAAAGTTGCCCTCGGTCGCGATAGAGGTCGAGTAAACGTGCATCGCGCGGCTGTCGGTCACGGGCACGTTCCACAGATAGTACGCCGCCAGCACCTGCAGCACGAGGATGATCCCCGTCGCGACAAAGATGATGACCAGCGCCTTCTTACCCAGCTCTCCCGTCGTCTGTGTCTCGTGAGCGCGCAGCCGCCTTGACCGGCGCGGAGGTCTCGCGACGACGAAGCGGTACACAAGCAGCGCCAGCGCCGTGATGATCAGCGCGACCAGCACGATACCCAGGTGCTGTTTATAATCTGCCCAAAAGAGGTTTTTGCCCGTTTCCTCGCCGTATCTGCGAAATACGATCTCGAGGAACAGCAGCGTAAACACGAAGAAAAACAATGCGTTGAACAGCCGCGCCAATACGCGCGCCGCCTTGTTTTCAGCCATAAGCAACTCTCCTTTATTCAGTGACCAGTGGCAAGTGGCAAGTCGCCAATGGTTAGTGGCATTGTAGGGACGATCATTGATCGTCCGCATGGCAGAACGTTTCCGATCTATTCTGCGTTTTTCGATCACAGCAACGTGACAGTGGTCAGCGGTTAGTACGGCTTGCCGCTTGACGCAATCGTCGCAAGCGTTTTTGATCGGTATCGAATCCGGGTGAGGGCAAAGCCCTCTGTTCATTCCTGATGCTTCATGAATTGTCTGACCTTCCGGATGATCCTCACGCCGCTGTCCGCGCCGTCCGCCGACAGGAACACGAGGAAGGGCGTAAAGTTAAACAGATATCTGGCGCGCGTCTCCCACATCAGGAGGAAGAGGAACACGCCGAACACACACAGCCGCACCGTCACCGTATGATCAACGCGCGGACGGATAAAGCCCTTTAAGGCGGACAGCGCCATCATCAGGATCAGGAAGTACTGGAAGCCGCAGCAATAGGCGTACAGCCGATAGAAGTGCCTGCCGTCCTTGAGCACATACTCGTGCAGGAAATTGCGGTTAATCGGATCGTCGATATGATTCGTGACATAATAGGTGCCGTCGCCCCAGGTCCACACCGCCTTGGTGGTCAAATGGCTGAGCAGCCCGTCAACACCCATCTCCCGGAGATCCTCCTTGATGACCTCCAGGTTGGCGGCGCGCTTCTCGTTTTTACCGGGGATCGACTTGGTAAATTCGATATCCTCCATCCGAAAGCCGCCGTGACCGTGCAGCCCCATCATCACCCAGTGGGTAGCCGGGAACTCACGCTCGTAGCTTTGTTCCTCGGTCATGAAGTGACCTGCCTTGATGCCTGCCGAATATACCGCGCCCAGCGCGACAAAGCCCATAACGAACGCCAGCGCCGCGCACAAGAAGCGCTTGAAGGGCAGCTTCAACAGCAGGAAAATCAGCACCGCGACCGTCACGACGATCACGTTGCCCTTCATCCGAAAGCCGATGAACCCGAGCATACCGCTCAGCGCGTACATCAGGTATCGCGGCACACGCTTCCTTTGATCCATCGCGCAGGACAGCACATACACCGTCCCCACCGCGTAGGGCACCGAAAGCGTATCGGTATACACGTACGAGGTATAGGTATAAAACGGCACAAACAGCGCGCTGACGCCCAGCACGAAGCACGCCTGCCTGCCGCCGTAGGTTTTTCGCGCCAGCAGGGCGGTCATCAGGATCGCCGCGTTGATGGACAGCACGTTCAGTCCCACGATCGGGATCCGCGAGATACTGCCCGTCATCAGATACCACAGGCGGTATACCGCTGACATCAGCAGCATCGGCGCAAAATTGTTCGGGTACTGGATCAGATAGTAATTGCCGTTTTGATATACGCTTTGGATGATATCAAGATTGCCGTTCTGCGCATAATACGAAGCGTACTGATGCAGGGCGAAGGCGTCGGTGATCGGGTTGTGCCACAACAGGTAGGCGGCGATCCCCTGTAACAAGAGGATGATCCCCGAACCGATGAAAATCACCAAAAGCGTCCGCTTGGTATTCTCTTTTTTCTCTGTCTCCCGGTGAAAGCGCAGCCGCTTCGCCTTCGGTTTTGCGATCGCAAAGCGAAAGATCAGCAGCGCCGCCGTCGTGATCAGAAGGCAGACCAGCAAAATCCCCAAATGCTGCCGATAATCAGCCCAAAAGAGGTTTTTGCCCGATTCCGCGCCGTATCTGCGAAAGACAATCTCGAGAAACAGCAGGGAAAATATGATACAAAACAGCGCGTTAAACAGCCGCGTCAGAATACGCGCCGCCTTATTCTCAGCCAATAGCAGTCTCCTTATTTCTCATTTTATTTCCCGTTTACCAGCGCCCCGATCGCCGCCTCGACGACAGGAGACGCCGCCGTAATGCCGTAGCCGCCCTCGGTGACGACCGCCGCGAAGGCATAGGGGTGCTTTTCGTCGTTGGTAAAGCCGACAAACCACGCGGTCGGCTCCTTATCCTGTCCGACCTCGGCGGTACCGGTCTTGGCGTAAAAATCAAGTCCTGCCAGACTGACGCCGCGATAGGCGTAGCTCTCGGCGGAGCCCTTCATCAGCTCCCTGAGCCGCGCGGCGGTTCCGGACGCGAGCATCTCGACGTCCTTGCTCTTATTCACGGTGATATTCAGCTTATCGACCAGGTTCCCGTCGTCCGACACGATGTACGGCGAGGTCGCCGTACCGCCGTTCGCGACGCAGGAGCAGATCATCGCCATCAGCATCGGATTGGCGAGATCCTCATACTGACCGATGCCCGACCACGCGAGGTAGTTATCGCCGGCGCCGGTCGCGTCATAGTGGCTGGTGACGAGCGGCACGTCGCTCATCCGGAAGCTGTCGTTGTTAAAGCCCAGCTTCTCGGCTGTCGCCTTCATTTGATCCGCGCCCACCTGTATCGCGATTTGCGCAAAGGCACAGTTACAGGAGTTGGCGAACGCCTCGGAGAAGCTCTGGGTACCGTGCGCCGATTCACAGGTAATCGGATTGCCCTCGACGTCGAGGGAGCCGCCGCACTCGAAGCTCATCCGGTCAATATCGGGGATATTCTCGATCGCCGCCGCGGCGGTGATGATCTTGAACACGGAGCCGGGGGTGAAGCGCGACGATACCACGTTATCGAGATACACGCCGTCATAGTCGCTCATATTCTCCTCGGTAATCTGCGGCGGAGCGGCAGGATCGTAGCTCGGGGTGCTGGTATCGCACAGCACCTCGCCGGTACGGTAATTATAAACCACACAGCAGCCCTTGTGACCGTCCATCGCGGCATATGCCGCGCGGCACGCCGCCGCGTCTACGGTCAGCTTCACGTCCGAGTTCGGACGCAGCGAATCGGGGATGCCCGCGCCTAAGATGAAGTTATAGCCCGACAGGCTGGTGCGGTAACGGCTCTGAACGGCGGTCGAGATGTTCAGCGTCCCGTCTCCCACCACGTGCAGCAGCGCCTCACGCGTAGTTTGATCGTCGCTGTAATGCCGCTCGTCGTTCTCACTGTAGGCGAGGGTAAGGTTGTTGCGGTCATAGATTTTGCCGGCTTTTCCCAAGCCGCCTGCCGTATTCATATGCCCGTTAAAGGGCTGTTGTACCCAATCGTTGTGGAACCAGATCGTCTTACCGCCCAGATACACCATACCGCCCAAAAAGGCGAAGGTGATGAACCACAGAACCAGCGAGCGCGTCATAATTCGTTTCATGAGACAGCACCCCGCTCTCGTAAGGCATTCGCCGGCGCTCTTCGCTTCGCGGCATAGGTTCGCTCGTCAGCCGCCTTGATAAACGCCAGCAGTCCCCAGCAGGAGATCATCGACGAGCCGCCTGCCGACAAGAAGGGCAGCGTCACGCCTGTCAGCGGCAAGAGATCCATGATGCCGAAGATATTCAGCGCGCTTTGCACCACCATCAGCCCGGCGGCACAGCACGCGGAGATCGCATAGAACGAGGAACGTGAGCGCGTGGTGATCGCGCGCGCATAGAACGCCAGCGCGATGATCGCCGCCGCCAGCGAGAAGGCGACGATCACGCCCAGCTCCTCGGCAACCAGTCCGAATACCAAGTCGGATTCGGACGCAAATACATATTTCAGATAACCGTTCCCGACGCCGACGCCGAACAAGCCGCCCGACGCCATATAGGTCATCACGCGCACCTGCTGGTAGCCGCCGCTGTCCTGGGTATGCTCCCAGACGTGTCCCCACGCCGAGAAGCGGTCGGCGACATAGGGCTTGATATTCAGGATGATGAACACGGCGAACGCCGCCGCCGCGATCGCGAGGATCACGGTCTTGAAGTCGCCCGAGCGCATGAACGCGATCAGCAGGAAGGTCATGAAGAAGATCAGCGCCGTACCGAAGTCGCCCATCAGCGCCAGCGCGCCGACGCAGATCGCGGAGAACGCGATGAATTCGATGAAGTTACGCTTTGTCTGTAATTTATCCAGCGCGGAAGCGCCCACAAAGATGAACGCAACCTTGACAAACTCCGAGGGCTGGACGGAAACGCCGCCGATGTTGATCCAGTTGGCGGCGCCGTTTTGCACCCTGCCGAAGATCAGGTTGATCGCCAAGAGCCCCACGCTGCCCAGCATAATCCACAGCCGCCACGAATTCACCCGGTCGGGATCCTCGATGAACCTGACGATCACGGCGAACAGGATCATGCCGATTGCCATCGCGACCAGCTGCACCACCGCCGAGCGCAGCTCCTGCCGCACCAGCATCAGCACGCCCATGCCCGACAAAAAGCACGCCAGCGCCTCGAGCTCAAAATTCACGCGGTTCAAGGCATAGGACGAGATGCAGAAGAACGCCCACATCACCGCCTCCATCGCGCCGAAGATATACAGCGGCGCAAAATCCTTAACCTCGTTGGAAAAACACGCCTCTACCGCCATGAACAGGTGGAAGAAGGTGATCAGGATCATCAGCTTATAGGGCTTTAAGGCGCCCTTGTCCGACGCCTTCGAGAAGAACCACGAGGGGCGCAGCCGCTCCTGATACTCCTCGCCGCGCTTTAACACGAGGGTGGTGTGCCCGATGGTAATCTCATCGTCGAGGATCACCTTGGTACGCCCCTCACAGCGCTCGCCGTTGACGAAGGTGCCGAACTTCGAGCCGATATCCGAGACGAACCAGCCCTCCTTGCGCCGCAGAAAAACGCAGTGATCGCGCGAGACGCTGATATCGGATACGCGGATATCGGAGCCCTTCGACCGTCCGATCGAATTCTCCCAGAACAGCACGGGGATCTGCTGCCCCGTCTGCAAGATCTCCAGCGTCACCAAGGGCTTTTCGGGGCGTCTGTGACGGCGCGCAGACGCAAAGCACTGGTAAATGATCACCAGCGCATACACCGGCAAAAGCGCACGCAGCGCGATCGCCGCGACATCCAGGAGCACCTGTAAATTCAAACGCCTCACCTCCGCAAAAGGATTTCATACAACCCGACAGCAGCCTGCCGCAAAGCCGCAAGTCAAAAGCTGACGGGTAACAAAGAACTCGAATCATCTAAGTATATGGTCATATATAGAATATTCTACTATATATAGCGCTGAAAGTCAACCGATTTCAGCGCCGGTAGATCAATGAAGCATTCAGGGATCGGGTGATCGAATGCACAGGATCGAACAGAAATGCTTCTGCCATGCGGACGACCACTGGTCGTCCCTACAATGCCGCTGACCACTGACCACTAACCGCTGACCACTAACCACTGACCACAAACAAAAGCCCATGGTTCTGTGAGCCACGGGCTTACCCTTATCATGTTGTTATTCTATTCAAAAGCCGTCAGGCTTTCCCACAACTCCTCACTCCTCACTCCTGACTCCTCACTCATCCGCCGTTGCGTACTCCCTGAGCCGCCTATACTGTATCTCGTCAAGGGTGACCTCGACCAAAAGCCCCTTTTCGGTATATTCCTCGCTGTGGACCACGGCGGTCTGACGAAGCCGCGAGGCGATGCCTGCCTGATCGAAGGGCAGCAGGAGCTTCAGGCGCTTGAGCTTTTTCGGCAGGTTCTCTTCGATCGCGTGCAGCAGCTCGTCGATCCCCTTCGCGTATTTCGCGGAGATATGCACCGCGCCCGAGATACCGCTCATATGATCCCGGATCAGATCGCTCTTATTCAGCACCGGGATGATCGGCTTATCCAGGCTCGACAGCGACGCCAGCAGGTCGCGCGTGACCTCGAGGTGCAGGCGGCTTTCTTCGCTGCTCGCGTCACAGACGTTGAGGATAATATCCGCCTGCGCCGCCTCCTCCAGCGTCGATTTGAACGCCTCGACCAGATGGTGCGGCAGCCGCCTGACCAGCCCGACGGTGTCGATCAGCATGACCGAAACGCCGTTGGGCAGCTTTAACGCGCGCGAGGTGGGATCAAGGGTAGCGAAGAGCTTGTCCTCGCTGAGCACACCCGCGTCGGTGAGGGTATTCATCAGGGTGGACTTGCCGGCGTTGGTATAGCCGACGATGGCGACGGTGATCACGCCGTCCTTGTCGCGGCGGCGGCGCTGCAGCTTGCGGTGTTCCTCCACATCGCGCAGCTGTTCCTTGAGGGTTTCCATCCGGCGCTTGATATGACGGCGGTCGGTCTCGAGCTTGGTTTCACCGGGACCGCGCGTGCCGATACCGCCGCCCAGACGGGACATCTCGATGCCCTTACCCGTCAGCCGCGGCATCATATATTTGAGCTGAGCGAGCTCGACCTGCAGCTTACCCTCGCGGCTCTTGGCGCGCAGGGCGAAGATATCGAGGATCAGCATCGTGCGGTCGATGACGCGCACGTCGGTCTCCTTCTCGATGTTGCGAAGCTGGACGGGAGAGAGCTCCAGGTCGAAGATCAACAGGTCGATCTCCTCGGCGGCACAGTAATCGCGAATCTCCTCGAGCTTCCCGGCGCCCACACAGGTTGCCGGATCAATATGCCGAAGCTTTTGAGAGATCGAGGCGACCGGTATCGCCCCGGCGCTTTCGGCAAGCTCAAATAATTCTGCCAGCGACGCTTCCGCGTCATAATCGCCGGTATCCGCTTCGACCAACAGCGCGCGCGTCGGCTGTTCTTGCGTGACATTCCATTCCATATGATTTCTCCGTAAAAGTGTTGAATTCTCGGTCTATCCCTATTATAATAATAGCTGCCGATTTAAGCTTTTTATTTGAAATTAATTATAATAGATAATAATCAAAAATGCAATCGAAAGATACGTCACTCAATTAACAAGTACACCAGCGCGAGCAACAGGTTCATATCCGCGCCGTCCTTCATCAACAGCACCAGCAGCAGGAGGATCAGGCTTTGATCCCGATCCTTCAGGAAGATATCCAGCAGGCTGTTCGCCTTTTTCGGCGGCTCCGGAGCGGCTTGTTCCGACTCTGCTTGTGCCGGCTGCGGCGCGGCGTGTTCGGCGGCTTGCGGATTCGGCGGCTTCTCGCGCGGCGGCTGCGGCGCAGGTTCGTTTGACGCCTGCTGACGGCGGTCAAAGGACGCGTACATCCGGCGGACTCTGTCCATCGCCTCCTGCTCCAGCGAGCTTTGCGGCATAGGCTCACCCCCCCTTTTTTTATGCTGTTACGATTTACAAATGAAAACCATCCACGGTCATATCACCTTTTCCGATGAACCAACTTGCCGACGTCATGAACGACCGTGCCGACCTATCATTCAAACAGCGGCAGCTCACGGAGCATCGGCATCAGCTTGAGCACCTTGATCAGCCGCTTGGCGCGATCGAGCTTCGTTTGACGCTCCTCGCTCAAAAACGGGCGCATCGCGTCCAGCAGGCGCGTGGTATCATCCTCCTGCTTTAAGGAGCCGAGGAGCGGCAGCAGCGACGTCAGCGCGGCGGCTTCGGCGCCGGGCTTCGGAGAAGCGCTGTCCGTATTCAGCGAGCGCAGCAGTCCCTGCAAATCAAGCGAGCCTTTCGGATCGGAGCGCGCCCCCTCGGCGTGATCGGGCGCCTGCGGACGATCATTAAGTACACCCGGCGCGTCCACGCCGAGCTGAGAGGCAAGAGAGGCGATCTCCTTCATCGCCTCGGGATCGCTGAGGATTCCGCTGAGCTTCTCGGAAAGATCGTCCGTCATCCCATGATCCTCTTGATGATCGCCTTTGCCTGCGGTGAATTCAAAAATTCCCTTGCCTTATCCTCGTCGCCGAGGATCTCTTCCATTTGACGCGCCTTATCGGACGGGAGCTTCGAGAGCAGGGGCGCATAGCTCGACTTGCCTACCGCGCTGCGGATCTCACCCTCCGGCGTGCCCATTCGCTCGCTGAGCTTTTTGATTAACTGGTCGATTTGTGCTTTATCAGCCATATTGCCACCTCGTTTGGATGATTCATACTAAGTAGCAATAAAAAGCTTTAAAAAGATATTAGCGGAGAATTTCGCAGAACAAGGCGGAGGGCGCAGGCAGGCTGGCG
>CADBUN010000104.1 GCA_902797825.1 uncultured Ruminococcus sp.
ATTGTAGGGACGTTCCTCAGCCGGAGACGGCACCCCTCTGTCATCCTGCGGATGACACCTCCCCAGCGGGGAGACCTCACTGATCGTCCGCACGGCAGGAACGCTTGTATCTGATCCTGCGCTTTCGATCACAGCAACGCAGCTTTCAGCAGAAGCCGATAGGAATCGGGGTGAGGGCGAAGCCCTCCCTTCACCATTCTCCGTTCACCATTCCCCTAATCTATCATTCCCTTTAGCTCATAGAGGATGTTCATCGCCTCGATCGGGGTGAGGGTATTGACGTCGAGGGCGCGCAGCTTCTTTTCGATCATGCCGGTGGAATCGGGCATGAGGCTGAGCTGCAGCGGCGCCTCCTGTACGCTCGCTTCGGCAGGCTGCCGGTCACGGGGGGCGCTCGCGTTGAGCTCGGCTAAAATCTCCTTCGCCCGTTCGATGATGCTGTCGGGGAGACCGGCGAGCTTCGCGACCTCGACGCCGTAGCTTTCATCCGCGCCGCCGGGGACGATCCGCCGCAGGAAGGTGATCTCGTCGCCGCGCTTCTTGACGGCGATGTTATAGTTCTTGACGCCGTCGAGCAGCTCCTCCATCACCGTCAGCTCGTGATAATGCGTCGCGAAAAGCGCCCTGGCGCCGAGCTTCTTGGGATCGGCGACATACTCGAGCACCGCGCGCGCGATACTCATGCCGTCATAGGTGGAGGTGCCCCTGCCGATCTCGTCGAGGATCAACAGGCTCTTGGCGGTCGCGTGAGAGACGATGTTGGCGACCTCGTTCATCTCGACCATAAAGGTCGATTGACCGCTGGCGAGGTCGTCGGACGCGCCGACGCGGGTATAGATCGCGTCAACCAGCCCGATCTCGGCGTAGGAGGCAGGCACAAAGCTGCCCATCTGCGCCATCAGCACGATCAGCGCCACCTGGCGCATATAGGTGGATTTACCTGCCATATTGGGGCCGGTGATGATCGCGATACGGTTTTCGATATGGTCGAGGATCGCGTCGTTCGGGACAAACAGCGCGTCGCCCCTGAGCGCCTCCACCACGGGATGGCGGCTGTCCTTCAGGCGGATGACCGAATGCGCGGTGACCGCGGGACGGGTATAGCGGTTATCGGCGGCGACGTTCGCCAGCGACACCAGCACGTCGAGCACGGCGATCGCCTTGGCGGTGCGCTCGATGCGGTCGAGGTTCAGCGCCACCTGCTCGCGCACGTCGTTGAACAGCTCGTATTCGATCGCGACCGAGCGTTCCTTCGCGCCGAGGATGCGGCTTTCGAGCTCCTTGAGCTCGGGGGTGATGTAACGCTCACAGTTAGTCAGCGTTTGCTTGCGGATATAGGTCTCGGGGACGAGATTCTTGTAGGAATTCGTGACCTCGATATAGTAGCCGAACACGCGGTTATAGCCGACCTTGAGCTTGGGGATGCCGGTGAGCTCCTTTTGCTCGGCTTCGATCCGGGCGAGCAGAGAGGTCGAGTCGGTCATATCGCGCTTTAATTCGTCTAAGGGCGCGGAATAGCCCTCGCGGATCAAGCCGCCCTCACGCACCGAGAAGGGCGGATCCTCGACGATCGCCTCGTCGATCAGAGCGCGCATATCGTCGAGCGGATCCATATCCGTATAGAGCTCATGCAGCAGCTTGCTCTTACAGGGAGAGAGCCGCTCCCTGAGCGTCGGCAGGTTGGTCAGCGCCTGACACAGGCTCCTAAGCTCCCGGGCGTTGGCGGAGCCGTAGACGATCTTCGTCATCAAGCGCTCGATATCGAAGATACCGGTCAGGTTCGCCGTCAGCTCGAGGCGGTTGACGGTATCGTTCACCAGCTCCTCGACCGCGTTCTGGCGCTTGTCGATCGCGGGGATATTCATCAGCGGATGCTCCACCCAGAACTTCATCAAGCGCTTGCCCATGGCGGTCTTGGTCTTGTCCAGCACCCAGAGGAGCGAATGCTTCTTCTCCTTGGCGATCATGGTGCGCGTCAGCTCCAGGTTGCGCCGGGTGTTATAATCGAGCTTCATATACCGGTCGATATCGTAGAAGTCGATCGTGTCGATGCGTTCGAGACCGGTCTTTTGGGTATCCTTCAGGTAAGACATCAGGACGCCGAGGGCGATGACGACCTCGTTCATGCCGGCTATCTTCTGCCTGTTTTCTTCGTTAAAATGGGCTTCGAGGACGGCGGTACACGCCAAAAGTCCGCATTCCGCGTCGTCGGGATGGGTAACGGAGGCGCCGCCGAGCTTTTCCTTGATGAACAGGTGCAGCACCTTATTCTGTTTGAGCTTGCCGGCGATCAACAGCTCCTTGGGGCTGTAGGAGGTGAGCTGATCCTTGAGCTGAGAGAAGCTGTGGTCGCTCTTGAAGTGTGACACGAAAAGCTGACCGGTCGAGATATCGCAAAAGACGATGCCGACCTGCTTATGATCCGCGTACATCGAGCAGATATAGTTGTTCTCGCTCTCGTCGAGCATACTCGACTCCATCACGGTGCCGGGGGTGATCTTGCGGATGATATCGCGCTTGACCAGTCCCTTGGCTGCCTTGGGATCCTCGGTCTGTTCACAGATCGAGACCTTGTAGCCCTTGGCGACCAGTCGGGCGATATACGCCTCGGCAGAGTGGTACGGCACGCCGCACATCGGCGCGCGCTCCTCCTGACCGCAGTCGCGGCCGGTGAGCGTCAGCTCGAGCTCCTTGGAGGCGAGCTTGGCGTCGTCATAAAACATCTCGTAGAAGTCGCCGAGACGGAAGAACAGGATGCTGTCCTTGTTCTGCTCCTTGATTTTGAAATATTGCTGCATCATCGGAGATAGCTGAGCCATCATCTCACCCCTTTCTCAGTAGTCGGTGGTTAGTAGTCAGTGGTCAGTAATTCGTAATCGGTGACGATCCTGTGACCGGAAAATACGATCAGTCGGGCGCGGGTGTCCCGCTATTCACCATTCACCGTTAACCATTCACCGTTCACCGTTAACCGTTCACCGTTAACCGTTAACCGTTAACCGTTAACCGTTAACCGCTATCAGCCGCAGCCGCCGCAGGTAGAGCAGTCGTGGGTGCAGTCCTCGGAGAAATCGGTGGTATCGGGATCCTCGCCGTCGGCGCTCTGCTTCACGATCGCCAGCACGCGCTGCAGCACCTTATCGAACGCCTGCTTCGCGTCGTTATATGCCTTCATATGCTCGTTGTTCATGATGTCGGAGTACGCGGTGCGCATCTCGGTATTGAGTTTCTTTAACAGCTCCTCGTCGCGGTCGGTCTTGCACGCCTCGGTATTGATGGCGACGCGCTTGATGTTGAATTCGGTGATCAGCGCCTGTAAGCCCTCGTCCGCGTCCGCGGCGGTCTTTGCCGCCATGATGTTCTGGTATTCTTCCTGCTCCTGGATGGCATGTCCGAGCTGTCTTGCGAGTGTAATTGCGTCTGTCATTTATATTTCTCCTTTAGAATTATTATCTGCTTTATTGTTGTCATCGCGAGGAGCGTATGCGACGTGGCGATCCCTCGGACAGAAGCAGTCGGTTACCGCTTACAATTCCGATACATCCTGCTTTCATTTGCGGGATTGCCACAGCCCTTGCGGGCTTCGCAATGACATATTACTATTCTGCTAATTCTCCCGTGAGGATCCAGTTCCTTGCCCGGGTGATCCTGACATGGCGGAAGCTGCCGATCAGGCTGTCGTCGCCGTCGAATTCGACGATGATGTTGCCGGAGGTTCTGCCGCAGAGGCGTCCGGGCTTCTTCGCCCTCTCTTCGACGAGCACCTTCTCGAGCCTGCCGACCATCGAGGCGCACCGCGCGGCGGCGATCTCCTCCTGGGTATCCAGCAGTTCGCGGAACCACCTTCCCTTTTCTTCCTCCGATACGGGATCGTCCATCTGAGCCGCCGGGGTACCGTTGCGCGGCGAGAAGATGAAGGTGAACAGCGAGGTAAAGCCCACCTCGCGGATCAGGGACAAGGTTTGTTGAAAATCCTCATACGTTTCGCCGGGGAAGCCGACGATCACGTCGGAGGTCAGCGATACGTCGGGGATGCGCTGTTTGGCGTAGTTCACGATATCGAGGTATTTTTGACGGTCATAATGGCGGTTCATCGCCTTTAGCACCCTGTCGGAGCCCGACTGGAACGGCAGGTGCAGGTGCAGGGAGATATGCTCGCTGTCGGCGATGGTGTCGATCAGCTCGCGGGTACAGTCCTTCGGGTGAGAGGTCATGAAGCGCAGCCAGTAATCGCCGGGAATCCTGTCGATCTCGCCGATCAGCCCCGAGAAGGTCGGGCGCGGCGTCAGCCCCTTGCCGTAGGAATTGACGTTCTGACCGAGCAGGGTAATGTCCTTATAGCCCGATTCGATCATCTCACGCGCTTCGGAGAGGATGATCCCGGGCTCGCGGCTGCGTTCTCTGCCGCGGACATACGGCACGATACAGTAGGTACAGAAGTTATCACAGCCGTACATGATCGGCAGCCAGCCCTTGATCTGACCGTCGCGGCTGGTCGGGATGCCTTCATAAACATTTTGGTCGTCATTATCGCGCAAAAAGACGCGCGTGCCGTCCACGAGGCTCTTGTACAAAAGCTCGGGGAAGCGGTGCATACAGTGGGTGCCGAATACCAGCCCGACAAAGGGGAAGCTGTCGTGAATGCGCTTGGCGACGTGCTCCTGCTCCATCATACAGCCGCACAGGGCGATCAGAATCTGGGGATGGCGGCGCTTGAGGTTTTTCAGCGCGCCGACGTTGCCGAATACGCGATCCTCGGCGTGCTCACGCACGGCGCAGGTGTTAAAGAGGATGAAATCGGCGTCCTCCGCGTTCTCGGTGAAGCGGTAGCCTGCCTTGCCGAGCATCCCCTTGATGCGTTCGCTGTCGGCGACATTCTGCTGACAGCCGTAGGTGCGGACATACGCCAGCGGCTCTTCACCGCGCTTGCGGATGCTCATCACCTCGGCGATCAGGTTGAGATATTCCATTTGACTGTCAGACATCATCAAGGTCTCGCGCAAGTCAGATTCCTCCAAGCGTTCGGGTGGTATGGGCAGATCAGTCCATCAGCACATGATAACCCTATTATCCGTAGTATTATAACACAAGATATCCGCCTTTTCAAGCACTTTCACGCAAAATGTAGGGAAGGAGAGAGAATGAGGAGCGAGGAGTGAGGAGTGAGGAGCGAGGAGTTAGGAGTTAGGAGTGAGGAGTTAGGAGTTAGGAGTTAAGGGAGGGCTCCGCCCTCACCCGATTGTATGGGCATTCAGCTGAACCATCACGTTTGCCTCTTTCACAGAGCGGCAAGCTTGATAAGGCGCAGTCGTTATCTCATGCAAAAGCCGTCAGGCTTTCCCATAACTCCTAACTCCTCACTCCTAACTCCTCACTAAAACTCATCTCTCCCTCCATCCGCTGTAGGTCGGCACCGAGCCGACGATGACGGTCTGGGCGATCTCGAAGGTCGAGGCGGTGCTGATGGTCTCGCCGACGCGAAAGGGGTTGTTGATCAACAGATCGACATACACGGTGATGGCGATATGATGCACGGTCTGGTTGACGCCGGCGCCCTCGAAGCTGCTCGAAAACTCACAGGACACGGTCTGGCTGCTCTCGACGGGGAAGGTGATCGGCGGTCCGAACGAGGACAGAAACACCAACCCGGTAAAATTGCCGAGACAGGCGGAGACGCCCTGTGTTTCCGCCAGCTCGTCGATATGCCGCTGTGCCCGTTCGGTCACAAAAACCTTGGCGGCATTGACGGCGGCGGCGTTCAGCGAGATTGCGGCGACGGAGCCGTTGTCATAGACGATGTCGCACATCTGCTCGGCTGAGGCGGCATTTTCGGCGAGATACTCCTCCACCGCCATCGTGACGCCCTGTTCGCTGAGCGTCTGCATCTGACGGATCATGACGTCCTTGAGCTGCGCCTTGACCGCAAGCTCAAAGTAGGTTGTGAACACGATGAACACCGCCAAGAATACGGCGGTATATTTGCGCACCCTCCTGCGCGCGGGCGTGGGCTTTCTGCGACACATCACGGCAATCACCTCAGGGTTATCATATGTGATGAACGGTGAATGGTGAATGGTGAATGGTGAACGGTGAACGGTGATGGGAGGGCTTCGCCCTCACCCGGATTCCTATAGGCTTCCGCTGAAAGACTGCGCTGTCTTGATCGAATACACAGGATCGGAAGGAAACGTTTCTGCCAAGCGGACGATCAGTGATCGTCCCTACAAATTCCACTGACCACTAACCACTGACCACCGGTCACCGGCAACTTGCCACTATAACAAAAGGCGGCACGACTTACGCCGTACCGCCGCTGTTATTTACTTCATTCCAAGGCTGACGCCCCGACACATGGATCAAAGGCTTAACAGACAGATTATTTCTCTTTCTTATCCTTCTTGTCCTTCTTATCCTTTGCTTCTTTTTCGTCCTTGACCTCTGCGTCCTCGTCCCCGTCAAGCGCCTTGATGTCCTCTTCCAGCTCGGAGAAGTCAAACTCGATCCCTGCGCCGCAGTAGGGGCAGTCGAGCTCGCCCTCGATCAGCGCGTCCTCGTCGAGGATGGTGGTCTCGCCGCACTCGGGGCAGGTGACCTCATAGTATGCCTCGTCGTCATCGAAGGAATCGACATAATCCCTGTCATCATCGTCGAAATCGTCATACCGGTCGTCCGAATATTCGCCGCCGTAGAGCTCTTCTTCTACCTCGGCGAGATCCTCGTCGATCTCGTCAACGCGGTCGCAGACATCGTCTACGATATCTTCCATATCGACGACGTCATACGCCATATCCTCCAGCAGGTTGATGATCGCGTTGATCACCTTGACCTCGTCCTTACTCTCGTCGAGCTTCAAGCCCTCGGCAAGTCCGCGGATATACGCGATTCTCTCAGTCAGATTCATAGTGTTCTCCTTTTTGAATGGTTCTTCATCGGATTAAGCCAAACGCAGGCGTCCGGCTCTCTGTCATGGGGTTGGGATACAGGCTTCGCCTTACGCTCTGCCCAGATACTCGCCGGTACGGGTGTCGATCTGGATCATCTCGCCCTCTTCGATGAAGAGCGGTACCTTGATCTCAGCGCCGGTCTCGAGGGTAGCGGGCTTGGTGGCGTTGGTTGCGGTGTTGCCGGCAAAGCCGGGATCGGTCTGGGTAACCTGCAGCTCAACGAAGTTGGGCGGCTCTACGCCAAAGACGTTGCCCTTGTAGGACAGCACCTTGCAGACCATGTTCTCCTTGACGAACTTGAAGCTGTCGCCGAGAATCGACTTGTTGATCGGGATCTGCTCCCAGGTCTCGGTATCCATAAAGTAGTACAAATCGCCGTCGGAATAGCTGTACTCCATATCCTTTCTGTCGATGAAGGCGGTGGGGTACTTATCGTTGGGGTTGAAGGTCTTTTCAAC
>CADBUN010000105.1 GCA_902797825.1 uncultured Ruminococcus sp.
ATACTGTCGTATGTCAAGGAGCTCAACAAAGCTATGCGGAATTTATCGCAATAGATGATAAAGGTTTTTATTTAGGATTAGTATAAGTCAAAATAGTGAGGTAACATGATGTTTCAAGCTGAAAAGATCAAGAACGAATGCGTACAATGGATACGCGATTTCTTTGAAGAAAACGGAAAGGGCTGTAACGCCGTGGTCGGAATCTCCGGCGGCAAGGACAGCTCGATCGTCGCCGCCCTGTGCGTCGAAGCACTGGGCAGGGAGCGCGTCATCGGCGTTTTGATGCCCAACGGCGAACAGGCGGATATCGACAAGGCACAGCTCTTGGTCGATACCCTCGGCATCAGGCACTATATCATCAACATCAAGGACGCTTACGAGGGCGTGATCCGCCGGCTCCCCTTCGAGCCGACCGCCCAGACCGTACAGAACCTACCGCCGCGCATCCGCATGGCGACGCTCTACGCGGTATCACAAAGTCACAACGGGCGCGTCGCCAACACCTGTAACCTCTCTGAGGATTGGGTGGGCTATTCCACGCGCTACGGCGACAGCGTCGGCGATTTCAGCCCCTGCTCCAACCTCACCGTCGCCGAGGTCAAGCAGATCGGCAGGCTGCTCGGGCTCCCCGACGCGCTGGTAGACAAAGTCCCCTCCGACGGACTTTGCGGCAAGACAGACGAAGATAACCTCGGCTTCACCTACGCGGAGCTCGACCGCTATATCCGCACCGGCGAGATTGACAACAGGGAGCATAAAGCGCTGATCGACCGCAAGCACAAGACCAACCTGTTCAAGTTACAGCTGATGCCGGCTTACAAGCCGGATCCGGAAAGCATTTGAACAGTCGGATCATTCAGCCTACACCGATGGCAATAACTTCGCTTGACGACGACCTGTATCCATGACCGATCTGCACATAAGGAGATCATCCAATGATTTACACTTCTCTGACGAAAAAAGCGCTGAAAATCTCTTTCGCAGCGCATAAAAACCAAACCGACAAAAGCGGGATTCCCTATGTCTATCATCCGTTTCATCTGGCGGAACAGATGGAGGATCAGTACGCGGTATGCGTAGCGCTGCTGCATGACGTCGTCGAGGACGCCGGCGTTTTGCTGCATGATTTGCGGCGCGAGGGCTTTCCCGAGCCGGTAATCGAAGCGATCGCGCTGATGACGCACAATGAAAGCGTGCCGTATCTTACGTATGTGAATCGCCTGAAAGAGAATCCTCTTGCCAAACGAGTCAAGCTCGCCGATCTCAGACACAACAGCGACCTGAGCCGCTTGGACAGCGTCACCGAAAAGGATTTGGAACGTGTCGAAAAATACAAGAAGGCGATCGCGCTGTTGGAAAGTCATGAAAATCCGAATATAACCATGCTGAACAACACCCTCGACGCGGTGAATGCCGGACGTTACCTTTATCAGGGCAGGATCGTGTCGCTGAAAACCGATCCCGCCCACAGGAGAGAGGCGCGCGTCTATCTGCCGGATGAAGTCGCGCGTTTGAGTGCCGATGGATCAGCGCCGCAGAACCCACATCACAATCAATGCGAGATCACCTGCCGAAACACGGATTCCTTTACGATGGCACGGGAGCTGCTCCGCGATCCGGAGACGTTCAGACAGGGCGACAGGGTGCTGGTTCTCAACTACGCCAACCCCGTCAGTATCGGCGGCGGCGTGCGGCGCGGCGCCAGAGCGCAGGAAGAGGATCTGTGCCGCCAAAGCTCCCTGCTGGTTTCCCTCGAGAGCGAAAGCGCCGCTGTCTACTATCGCTATAACCGCTCGTTGCATACCGCGCTCGGCTCGGACGCGATGATCATCTCGCCGAACGTGGAGATTATCCGCGACGGCAGAGGCGAATGGCTCGATGAAACAGCCGTCGTTTCGGTTCTGACCTGTGCCGCGCCGTATATCCGCGACGGGCTGGAGGGAAAGACCTATGATCAATACCGTGCGATGCTGGCGCGCCGCATCCGGGGGATGCTCTGTGTCGCCGCCCGTGAGGGATATACGCACCTCGTCCTCGGCGCATGGGGCTGCGGCGCCTTCGGCAACGACGCGAGACTGATCGCGCAGCTGTTCCGGGACGAGATCGACAGACTCGGCGGCGCTTTCAGGCACATCGGCTTTTCCGTTCTGTGCCGGGATCCCGAGCAATACAATTACCGCGTATTCTCACGCTGTTTTCAAAAGACCGATGATCCGCTGAACGATCGCATCAAGGGCTGTCTGATCGGCGGCTTATCATCATAAAAGAAGCGATGCTTCATAACAAAACCTCCGTGCCTGACACGGAGGTTTTCATTATCTCGTATGAACGAATTGATGATTCGTTAACATTTACTGCGGATTATCACGCAATAGATATAAAGCTGTTTTATTAGAAAACAGTCTTATTTATTCGGGATAATCGGCAGCTCGTATTCGTCGCGCGGAGCCGTGGGCATGACCGTAACAGTCTGACCGATCGGGTACGGGACATCGAACAGCGTCTCATACCGCAGGATGAACGTCGCGTCGGTAATATCCAAGCCGTTTCCGTCTACGTCGGCCGCCTTTTCATCGAAGGTCGGCGTCGTCATACCGGTGAGCCTGCGCTGGATCACGGTCGCGTCCGTTGTCGCTACGGCGCCGTCCCTGTCGGCGTCGCCGAGGATGTACTGTGTCGCTGCGCCGACAGAAAAGACCAATACGGAAACTAACAGTGTCGTTAGCAAAAGACAAATAATCGTGTTTTTTAAAGCGTTCATATCATTCACCTGATTCTTGCTGAAATTCTCATTAAAATATGATATCCTCATAGGGATCTCCGGGCGGCTCCGGATCGGTAGAAGGAGTAATCGTCAATTACTCCCTCCTTTACGGTAAGTTATGATAATAGTCGTTTGCCGCCTGGTTATACCAGTAGGTCGCCATCGCGAGGTCACGGTTTGCGGCGGTTGCCTCACGCACCGGGGCAGCGCCTGTATAGGTATAGTCCGTATCCTCGGCAACGGTGTCTGTTCGAACCGTCGTCCCGTCATAATTGTTCCATGTTACGGTATGGGTGGGGACGGAAGCGCCGGTTTCCCACTCGATCTCGACGCGCGAGAGGTAGATCGCGCCGTTGTTGGAACGAATCCCGACATATTCATACGGTGCGCTAAAGGTAACTGTTCCGGTTGCGGAAACCGAGCCGACCTTCGTTCCCGGCGAAGAGCCGTACAAGACAGTCACCGGGACGACCGTAAACACGCTCAGGACGATCAGCAATGCCAACAGTAAGCTAAGGGGGGGTTGCATTACTTATTTCATATTCATCCTCCTGTTCGTAATACTGCTAACATAAACACCCAAAATATAGATATCCATGCATTGAATATAGTTACTCTTATACAAAATAGCACATTTTTCATAAAAAATCAATCTATTTGTTAATAATTTATCATAACATTTTTTCATCTTGATGACGATTGATGTAACAAAACGCATCATACCGAGCTTTCCGTATTGCATCCGGTTTGCCGATATGCTAAAATGTGAGCAGAAACGGCAGCGCTTCTTCCTGACGAAGCCGCCGCTGTCTGTATCACGAATTGAGAGGGAACATGATGAAACCGCATGAATACCCGGTCAAATATACCGTCGGCACGCGCTCTCCCCACCCCGGGGCGGCATTCGGCGTCAAAAGCGGCAGGTGTCATCCATGAGTAAATCGAGCTTTGAAAGGGTGATCGCCGAGCAGGGGCAGCTGGTCTACACCCATGTCGGCGACAGTATGCAGCCGCTGATTCAGCCGGGCGACCTGCTGGTGATCAAAAAGGTGGGGGCGCCGCTGAAAAAATATGATATTCCGCTGTATCGGCGCAAAAGCGGTCAGTATGTGCTGCACCGCATCGTCGGCGTCCGCGACGACGGCTATATCACGATGGGCGATAACCGCTCAGCGCCCGAGTACGGCGTCACCGATAAAATGATCATCGGCGTTCTGACCGATATCGTCAGAGACGGTCAGACGCTCTCCGCCGACGCGCTCTCGCGGAAGCTGCGGCTGAAAAACGCCCTTGACCTGATGTATCTGATCTCCTGTGCCCTCAGCGAAACGGCTCCCGATCTCCGGCGGTGCCGGGGGATGTATACCAAAAGCGTTCTCCGCCTGGCGGCGGCACAGGGGCTGCTCAGTGCGGCGGCTTTCGCGCTCGAAATGATTACCGAGCTGCCGCATGATCTCGATCAGGTCAAGAAGAAGGCGATCCGAAAAATCGCCCTCTTTGACATTGAACGATCCAAAATCCTCGCCGACTTTGAAAAGCACAGCATCCGATACTGTCCGCTCAAGGGTATCATCCTGAAACAATGCTACCCGAAGCTCGGGATGCGCGAAATGAGCGATAACGATATCCTGTGCGATCCGTCGCGCATGACCGAGATCAAAGCGATCATGGAGGCTCACGGCTATACCTGTACCGACTTCGGTCATTACTGCCATGATTCTTATACAAAGCCGCCCACGCTGGAGTTCGAGATGCACCGCGCGCTGTTCAACGAGGACGAGATGCCGCAGCTCGCCGAAGCCTTCCGCGATATTCACAGCCGGCTGATCGGCGAAGGGTGCGCGCGGCAGATGACAGACGGCGATTGTTATCTCTACATGATCTGTCATATGTACAAGCACCATATCTACAGCGGAACCGGGCTGCGCAACCTCGCGGATATCGCCGCCTATACCAAGCGCCACGACCTCAGCCCCTACAGGGTGTATCTGGATGACGCGCTGGACGCGCTGGGCTTATCGGATTTTGAACGAAGGATACGGGATCTGGCGCTCTGTCTTTTCAGCGGCGGCGAACCGGATCAGCCGCAGGAGGAGCTGCTGCTCGCGCTTGCCGAAGCCGGCGTCTACGGAAACGAGGACACCGCCTATGACAACTGGATCGCCCGATCGCTTCACGGCGATCACAGCCGGCGCTCGAAGCTGAGATACTATGGCAGGCGTATCATCCCCGATCAGGATTATTTGAAGAAAAGCTATCCCTTTGTATACCGCCATAGGGCGCTTTATCCCCTGCTGATCCTTTACCGCCCGATCAGAGGCGTTTTGACGCATCCGAAGGGGATTCTCCGCGAAATCCGAATGGTCGCCCGATTCAAAAGGTAATTAGCAGAAAGCCAAATTGAGCTTCTGTTTTACCTTAATGATACAATTTATATAATCAGTCTTTGCGTACAACAAATAATACGGTTTGTTGTAGTTTCCTGTCAAATAAACTTCCCCGGTGCAAGCACGAAAGTGTCCACCGGGGAAGCTTATTTATGTATCATACTAATCCTTGATAAAAAGATTTAATCAGATATTAGTGATAAATTTCGCAGAGCGAGGCGAGTGACGCAGGCATACTGTCG
>CADBUN010000106.1 GCA_902797825.1 uncultured Ruminococcus sp.
ATCGAAGAATATATCGAAAAGGGCGGCTACACCGCGCTGAAAAGCTGCCTGACAGAAAACACCCCCGAGGGCGTCATCGAGATCATCAAGACATCCGGTCTTGCCGGCAGAGGCGGCGCAGGCTTTCCGACCTGGTTCAAGTGGAACGCCGCAAGGAATTCCGAGGGCGAGGAAAAGTACCTGATCTGTAACGCCGACGAGGGCGATCCCGGCGCGTTCATGGATCGCGCGGTCATCGAAAGCGATCCGCATAACCTGATCGAAGGTATGCTGATCGGCGCCTATGCGATCAGCGCCAAGCACGCCGTCGTCTATGTCAGAGCGGAGTATCCGCTGGCGATACGCCGCCTGAAAAACGCGCTGGAACAGGCGCGCGAGCACGGCATCATCGGCAACAACATCTTCGGCACCGACTTCTCGTGTGACTTCATGATCAAGGCAGGCGCCGGCGCGTTTGTCTGCGGCGAGGAGACCGCGCTGATCGAGAGCCTGGAGGGACACCGCGGTATGCCGCGCTTAAAGCCCCCCTTCCCGGCGCAGAGCGGCTTCTGGCGCAAGCCCAGTAACATCAATAATGTCGAGACCTTCGCCAACGTAGCGTGGATCATCAACAACGGCGGCGAGGCGTTCGCCGCGATGGGCACCGAGGGCAGCAAGGGTACCAAGGTATTTGCCGTCACCGGTAAGGTCAAGCGATCAGGCCTCGTCGAGATTCCGATGGGCAAAACCCTGCGCGACGTCATCTTTGACATCGGCGGCGGTATGAAAACCGACAAAGCCTTTAAAGCCGTCCAGATGGGCGGTCCGTCCGGCGGATGTATCCCGGCAAGCCTGATCGACACCGTGATCGACTACAAGGCGCTGGGCGCTACCGGCGCGATCATGGGATCCGGCGGTATGGTCGTCATGGACGAGAGCACCTGCATGGTCGGTATGGCGAAATTCTTCCTCGATTTTACCGCGAAGGAAAGCTGCGGCAAGTGCATCCACTGCCGTATCGGCACCAAGCGGATGCTCGAGATGCTCGAGCGCATCACCAAGGGCGAGGGCAAGGAAGGCGATATCGAGCTGCTCGAAGAGCTGTGCTATGCCGTCAAGGACGGCGCGCTCTGCGGTCTCGGTCAGACAGCTCCCAACCCCGTTCTCACCACCATCAAATATTTCCGTGACGAATACGAGGCGCATATTCAGGATCAGAAATGTCCTGCCGGCGAATGCAGCGATCTGATTTCCTACAGCATCGACGCCGACAAGTGCCGCGGCTGTACCCTGTGCGCGAGGAACTGTCCCGTCTCCGCCATCACCGGCAGCGTCAAGCAGCCTCACGTCATCAACACCGATCAGTGTATCAAGTGCGGTAAGTGCTACTCTGTCTGCCGCTTTGACGCTGTCAAGAAAGCGTAAGGAGGGCTGAACATGATCAACTTAACGATAAACGGAAAAGCGATCCAGGCCCCCGAGGGCTCGACAATCTTAGAAGCCGCGCGTGCAAACGGCATCGACATCCCCACCCTTTGCTATGACAAGGCGGTAGAGATTTACGGCGCCTGCGGACTGTGCGTGGTAGAAGCCGAGGGTATCCCGAAGCTTTTGCGTGCCTGCTCCGCCAAGTGCACCGAGGGCATGAATATCAATACCGAATCCGACCGTGTGGTACAGAGCCGCAAGATCGCGATGGAGCTGCTCATGTCTGCTCATGACGGCGACTGCGTCGCGCCCTGTCAGCTCAACTGCCCGGCACATACCGACTGTCAGGGCTATGTCGGGCTGATCGCCAACGGCGAGTATGACGCGGCGTTACAGCTTATCAAGAAGAATATCCCCCTCCCGGCGTCGATCGGCAGAGTCTGTCCCCATCCGTGCGAGAAGGCGTGCCGCCGCAAAAACGTCGAGGAGCCGATCAATATCGCCCAGCTCAAGGCATTTGCGGCAAATATTGATCTGAACCAAGCTGAAAGCTATATTCCGGAATGCAACGAAAAGACCGGCAAGCGCGTCGCGATCATCGGCGGCGGTCCTGCCGGACTGACTGCCGCCTACTACCTCACCGTCATGGGACATGAGGTCACCGTCTATGATATGATGGAGAAGATGGGCGGTATGCTGCGCTACGGTATCCCCCAGTACCGCCTGCCCAAGGAAGTGCTGGATAAAGAAATCGCTTTGATCGAAAAAACAGGCGTGAAACTCGTGAACAACGTCAAGCTCGGCAAGGATTTCACCATCGAAAGCCTGAAAGCCGAGAATGACGCGGTGATCGTAGCGGTCGGCGCATGGAAATCCAGCTCGATGCGCACCCCGGGCGAGGAACTCAAGGGCGTCTACGGCGGTATCGACTTCCTCAGAGCCGTGATTAAGGGCAATCCGCCTGAGATCGGCGAGCGCGTCGCGATCTGCGGCGGCGGCAACACCGCGATGGACGCGTGCAGAACCGCCGTGAGACTGGGCGCGAAGGAGGTCTATGTCATCTATCGCCGCACCCGTGCCGAAATGCCGGCGGACGCGCTGGAGATTGACGAAGCCGAGGAAGAAGGCGTTATCTACAAGTTCCTCACCAATCCGCTGTCCTTTAACGGCGAAAACGGCAAGCTCAAATCTGTTACCCTGCAGCTCATGGAGCTCGGCGAGCCCGACGCCTCCGGCAGACGCAGACCGGTTCCGATCGAGGGCAAGACCGAGGAGATCGCGCTGGATTCCGTCATCCTCGCCATCGGTCAGAAGCTCGTCCAAGAGGACGTCAAGGAGTTGCACCTGAACGAACGCGGCAACATCGAAGCGGATCCCGACTTCTTCACCACTGATCTCGAGGGCGTCTTTGCGATCGGCGACGCGACCAACCGCGGCGCCTCCATCGCCATCGAAGCCATCGGTGAGGCTGACCGCTGCGCCAGAGCGGTAGACGCTTATCTGAACGGTCAGGCGCTCGACACCCGCGTGCCCTACATCTCCAAGAGAGACGAGAGCACCATTGATTACGCCGACAGAGAGAAGGCGCCGCGCCGTAACCCGAAGGTACTTCCTCCCGAGGTCAGGAACAAGAATTTTGAAGAAGTCTCGCTCGGCTTTACCGAAGAAGAGGCAAAGGAAGAGGCGTCCCGCTGTCTCGAATGCGGATGCCGCGAATACTATAAATGTAAGCTGCTGAATGTGGCACAACGCTATGACATCCATCCCGAACGCTGGGAGGGCGTCATGCCGCAGAAATACACCCGTGACGCCAACGCCTTTATCGAGCGCAACACCGCCAAGTGTATCCTGTGCGGACTGTGCGTGCGCTCCTGCCGCGAGGTCATGGATATCCACGCCCTCGGGCTGATGGGCAGAGGCTTCGGCACCGAGGTCTCCCCTGCCTTCGCCCTGCCGCTGGATCAGACCAAGTGTAACAACTGCGGTCTGTGCGTCCAGCTCTGCCCCACCGGCGCGCTGACCGAGCGCTCCGTGCTCAAGAAGCAGGTGCCGCTCGACGAAACCTACACCGAAGAGACCATCGACATCGACGGAACGAAAGCGTCCGTCCTGGTGTCCCGGTACAACGGCAAGGTGCTGCGCGTGATCCCGAACGATGAGGTATCGAGAAACGCGGGACTCAGCCGCGAAGCGCTCTTTGAGAAAATTCAATAAGCGATCAGCCAAACGCCCTTTCGTTCAAAACGAAGGGGCGTTTTTTGCGGAATAAGGACGGAGCCACCATCTTCTCCACATCTGATGATTCCTAAGTTGCTCTTTCAAGCTTCTGCTTTCTCACTCATATTATTCTTTTACAGCACTAAAGCGGTGAAATATTTGCAGTCTATGTGCTATAGTGTTGCAGATTGTGCCGTAAATTTTGAGGAAAACGCACAAAATATGGTTTTTACATGATTTTTCTGAAAATAATCTTGCAAAATTAACTATCATATATTATAATGTAAACTGTGCGAAAGTTTATTCGGCAACAAATTTCAATTTGGAGGTATTATTTATGTCTTATGTTGATGAAGTATTGGCAAAGGTACAGGCGAAGAACGCCTCTGAGCCTGAGTTCCTTCAGGCTGTCGAAGAGGTTCTCAACTCCCTGCGCCCCGTAATCGAAGCGAATGAAGATATGTATCGGAAGCAGGCGCTGCTCGAGCGTATCTGTGAGCCTGAGCGCCAGATCAAGTTCCGTGTACCGTGGGTAGACGACAACGGTCAGGTACAGGTCAACACCGGCTACCGCGTTCAGTTCAACTCCGCAATCGGTCCGTATAAGGGCGGTATCCGTCTGCATCCCTCCGTTAACATCGGTATCATCAAGTTCCTCGGCTTTGAACAGATCTTCAAGAACAGCCTGACCGGTCTGCCGATCGGCGGCGGTAAGGGCGGCTCTGACTTTGATCCCAAGGGCAAGTCCGATAACGAGATCATGCGCTTCTGCCAGAGCTTCATGACTGAGCTGTGCCGTCATATCGGCGCCGACACCGACGTACCTGCCGGCGATATCGGCACCGGTGCCAGAGAGATCGGCTATATGTTCGGTCAGTATAAGAGAATCAAGAATATCTACGAAGGCGTTCTGACCGGTAAAGGTCTGACCTTCGGCGGTTCGCTGGCGCGTACCGAGGCTACCGGTTACGGTCTGCTGTATCTCACCGACGAGATGCTCAAGACCAACGGCATCGACATCGCGGGCAAGACCGTCTGTATCTCCGGCGCCGGCAACGTAGCAACCTATGCGATACAGAAGGCGCAGCAGCTCGGCGCGAAGGTCGTCACCTGCTCCGATTCTACCGGCTGGATCTATGATCCCGAGGGCATCGACGTTGACCTGCTCAAGGACGTCAAGGAAGTTCGCCGCGCGCGTCTGGACGCTTATGCGGCTGAGCGTCCCTCCGCTGTCTACCATGACAAGAAGGCAGAAGGCTCCAACGTATGGGATATCAAGTGCGATATCGCCCTCCCCTGCGCGACTCAGAACGAGCTGGGTATCGAGGACGCGAAGAAGCTGGTCGCCAACGGCGTCATCGCTGTCGCTGAGGGCGCGAATATGCCCACCACCCTGGAGGCTACCGAATACTTCCAGCAGAACGGCGTACTCTTTGCGCCCGGTAAGGCTGCCAACGCAGGCGGCGTCGCTACCTCCGCGCTCGAGATGAGCCAGAACAGCGAGCGCCTGAGCTGGAGCTTCGAAGAGGTTGACAGCAAGCTGCAGGGCATCATGGTCAACATCTTCCGTAACCTTGACGCTGCCGCGAAGAAGTACGGCTTCGAAGGCAACTATGTTGTCGGCGCCAACATCGCAGGCTTCGAGAAGGTTGCTACCGCCATGCTCGCTCAGGGTGTCGTCTGATCAACCGATCATCTGAATTAAACATCAAAACGCGTGTCGTCCGGCACGCGTTTTCTTTTGTACTATCAACTCTATTAATTGGATCAATCATGATAACCCTTTGCTTTTGAACTGCATCATCGGCTCTAATGAAACGTGTACTGACTCTATCATCATCGGGTGAGGGCGGTGTTCTCCCATGTTTCTACCTTCCTACTCCCTCATTCGATAACACTTCACCAAAAAACGCCCCTTCGTTTCCGAAAGGGCGTTATCTGCATCAGGATCATTGATCCGATATGGCGGTATTTTGATTATTTTTTCGAGTTGAAGATCGACATGATGTCATAGAACGAATCATCGTCATCGGTAGAATCAACCTCAACCTTGGGCGCCGGGGCCTCGGGAGCCGCCAGCGGATCGGGAGCGGTCGCAGGGTTGGAAACGGGCGTAGAATTCGGGAACGCGCCTGCGTTATCGTTGTTGCCGCCGCAGCCGGTAGCGATAACGGTCACGCTGATCTCATCCTTCATATCCTCATCAATCACAGCACCCCAGATGATGTTCGCGTCAGGCGCAGCCTTCTGCTGAACCATGGTGGAAGCAGCGTCGATATCGTCGAGGGTAATATCGGGCGAAGCGGTGATGTTGATAATCACGCCGGTCGCGCCGTCGATCGAGGTCTCCAAAAGCGCGGAGGAAATCGCCATATCGGCAGCCACAACCGCCTTATCCTTCCCGGTCGCCTTACCGATACCCATATGCGCGAAGCCTGCGTCACGCATGATAGCAGAAACATCGGCGAAGTCGAGGTTGACCAGACCGGGTACAACGATCAGGTCAGAGATGCTCTGGACGCCCTGACGGAGAACGTCATCGGCGATCAGGAACGCGTTCTGAAGGGTAATGGTCTGATCGGAAACGTGCTTTAAGCGCTCGTTGGGCACGATAATCAGCGAGTCAACACAAGCGGAAAGCTCGGCGATACCCTGCTCAGCCTGCGCCATACGCTTCTTGCCTTCAAAGGCAAAGGGCTTGGTCACGACCGCAACAGTCAGGATACCCATATCCTTCGCGATCTTTGCTACGATCGGAGCGGCGCCGGTACCGGTACCGCCGCCCATACCGGCGGTGATAAATACCATATCGGTGTCCTTGAGGAGCGCCGCGATCTCTTCACGGTTCTCCTCAGCGGCAGCCTGTCCGACGCTGGGCATCGAGCCTGCGCCCTTGCCGCGGGTAGCCTTTTCGCCGATCTGGATCTTTTCCTGAGCCTGAGAATAACGCAGAACGTGCTCGTCCGTATTCACGGCGATGAACTCAACGTTCTGAACCTCCATCTTGATCATGCGGTTCACGGCGTTACCGCCGCCGCCGCCCACACCGATTACCTTAATGATCGGCAGACCGCTCGCCGGATTCTTTTCCAATTCAAAAGCCATTTTATATCCTCCTTGTCACCTTGGACGGGTTTCTGTTTTTTATCTGTCAAGACCGCCGCAGCCGAATACACATCGCGCATCCGGGGGCATTTCCATCACTATTATTCTTTTCCGTCATATTATAATGTAACACATCATAGGAATAAATTCAATCATTTTCTGAATATTTTTCAAAAAATTGATAAATTTTCACAGGTAACGGCACCGCATCCTGATTATTCATAGTAACCATCACCATTTGCGCCGTCATAATAGCCGCTGTAGAGTCCCTCTTCACCGGCATAAAAGCTGTAGTTCTCTTCAGAATACTGGTTTTCGCCGTTGTAATCGGCGTTGTAATCGCCGGTGTATTCGCCGCTGTTTGCGCTGCTCTCGCCGCCGCTGCCGTCAGCGCTGCCGCTGCTGCCGTCGCCGGATACCGCTTCGGTCGGCTTCTCGGTCGGCTTGACCTCGGTGGGACGGATCGCTTCTTCGTTGAAGTAAGAGCGCTTCGTCGAATTGCAGCGCGATACATCCAGCACGCCGCTTACGGTACCGGTCTGATTCTTATCCAGATTCTCGCTGATGATCGTCATCGCGGTACGAACCTTATAATCCAGCGCCTCGGGAATACCGAGCCGCACCTTGATCCGGTCGTCATAAGTAAAGGAGATATCGGCGGTATTGGTCGCGTCGATCTCGGTGATCCCCTGATAGCCGTTATCGGCAAAGGTCTGGGTGATGCTCTCGATCATATCGAGCACGCTGTCGTCCTCATAGCTGACGAAATCGCCGATTGCGCCGGAGGTCAGCTTCGGTCCGATGAAGATCGGCAGATCATACGCCGAGGGATCTCCGGTGCTGTTGAGGATGCGTCCCTTGGTGCTGATCACGAGATACTCCTGATCGCTGACCTTAATCAGATAGCCCTCTACCGCTTCGACGATCGCGATTCGGATGGTATCGGGGATCCGGGAGCTGACCTTCGCCTCTTCGACATAGGGGAACTTCTTCTCCAGCCGACGCTCGGCGGCTCCTTTGGGCGCTAAGAAGATATTCTCGCCCTTATTGATACCGCAGCTGTCAATGATTTCCTGTTCGGAATATTTGGTAATGCCGGTCACCTCATAGACCTGTGTTTTGAAGAGGACCGTTAGCGACAGAACCACGCCGACGATCAGCACCACCGCCGCGATCGAGCCGTAGCTTAGGATGCGGATGATCTTGCGCTGGGCAGGAGAAAGCGGCTTGCGCTTCTCGGTCTTTTTCGGCGGTTTCTCGGGACGGTTCTTCGCAGGCTTTGTGTCGCGCCGGCTGTCTCGCTGATCAGCCCGTTTGTGGTCGCGTTTATCGCGCCGGCTGTCTCGCCGGCTGTCACGGTTTTGCGGCTCGGTATAGAGCCTGCGTTCCCGCTCGACCAGCTCGTCGGTATAGAAGTTATTGGTATCGTCCGAAAACTCGATGAACATATCCTCGTCATCGAAGCGTTCCGGCTCAGCCGGTCTTATCGGACGGCGCTTCTTCGGCGGCTTTGCAAACAACCGCAGCTTCTTTCGCTTTTTCTTATCCTTGTTCGCCATGATCCCCCTCCTTTCTCTTCGTTATTCAACTAATAGCCTTTGATCGCTATATTTTCTTCACATCCGCGCCCAATGAGGACAGCGCCAGTTCAAAGTCCTCATAGCCGCGCTCGAGGTATTCGATGCCGCTGATCTCGCTCTTGCCCACGGCGCACAGGGCGGCTACCACCAACGCAGCGGCGCCGCGCAGATCCTGAGCCCTGACGTTCGCGGACAGCAATCGCTTCACGCCGTCTACCACCGCGACCTTCCCCTCGACGCGGATATCCGCGCCGAAACGGCACAGCTCGCTGACATGGCTGTATCGGCTGGTAAAGATATTTTCCACAAAGACCGTCATCCCGTCGGCAACCGCCGCCATGCTCATCACCGGCGCCTGGGCGTCGGTCGGAAAGCCGGGATACGGCATCGTTCGTATCAGCTTGGGGCTTTGGAGGCGATAGGGAGCGGTGATACGGACTCCTTCGCGCTTAACGGTTATTTCGCAGCCGCTGTTTCGAAACACCGGAAACACAGACCGCAGATGCGAGGGGATGATCCCCCTCATCAAAATATCGGAACCGGTCGCAGCGGCAGCCGACATCAAGGTCGCCGCCACAATGCGGTCGGGTATCATCGTATGAACAGCAGGCGAAAGGCTCTCGACGCCGTCGATGACGACGGTGCTCTCCCCTGCTCCGTGAATCTCGGCGCCGCAGGCATTCAGATAATCCGCCAGATCGACGATCTCCGGCTCACGCGCCGCGTTGCTGATCACGGTCGTGCCGGTCGCTAAGGCAGCCGCGATCATGATATTCTCGGTCGCGCCTACCGACGGCACCGGAAGCGAGATGTTCGCCCCGTGAAGCATATCGCGCACCCGACAGTCGAGCTCGCCGTGTTCTTCGCCGATCTCAACCCCCATCTCGCGCAGGGCGCTCAGATGCAGGTCGATCGGACGCGGCCCCAGCTCACAGCCGCCGGGAAACGTCATCCGCACCCGGTCAAAGCGCGCGATCATAGCGCCGAGGAAGATGATCGAGGAGCGCATCCGGTGCATCAGCTCCGGGGGAATCTCGAAGCGCGTCACGCTGCCGGTATCGACGATCACGGTATCGCCCTCGCGGCGAGCGGTACAGCCTATGTAACGAAGGATCGCGAGCGAGGCTTCCACATCGCTCAGCCGCGGACAGTTATGCAGCACGCTCTCTCCGCGACAGAGCAGCGTCGCCGCCAAAATCGGCAGGGCGCTGTTCTTGGAGCCCTGTACCTTCACCTCTCCGGATAATCTCCTGCCGCCGTCAACCACAAATACCGACACACCCAACACCCTTTCCAAAAAGCTCTATGCCTTTTATTCTATGTTGGAGCGGACGGAAAGGTGACAGAGAGAGCCGGGAGTTTCATCCCTTAATCTCTAATTCTCAGCAAGTACTTCTTTTATCGTTTGATAAATTCTCTCGTTCGCGTCGGTGATCGCCATCTTCTGGGCGTTTTTGCGGTATTCCTCCAGCACCGTCTTATCCGTGAGCATACTGTCAACGGTTTTGATCAGCACCTCGCCCGAGAGATCCGCCTGTTCGATCAGCTTGGCCGCCTTCTTATTCACCATCGACATCGCGTTATGGAACTGATGATTCTCCGCGACAAAGGGCGAGGGAATCAGCACCGCCGGGCGTCCCTTCGCCTGAATCTCAGAGAGAGTGATCGCGCCGGCACGCGATACGACGAGATCGCACGCCGCCAGGCAGTCGTTCATGTTGTCGATATACTGCCGCACGTCGAGGTTATCACAGCGTTTAAGATCGACGCCCATCGACCGGAGCAGCTCGGGCATCCAGGTGCCCTGCTGACCGTAGGCGTGGATATGATAATACCGCTGATCCTTCGCGGATCGCGCGATCAGCTCCGCCATGGATTTGTTGATGCACTCGGCGCCCAGAGAACCGCCGAAGGAGAGGATGACCGGTCTGGTATCATCCAGCCCCAGCCGCGCCTTCGCCTCAGCATACTTGGTGTTGAGGATCGCGGGGCGGATCGGATTGCCCGTCAGGACAAATTTCGCCTTATCCGTAAAGCGGCTGCGGGCGTCCTCATTAGCGAGCATCACGCGGTTGACAGAATTAGCGAGCATTTTATTGGTAACGCCGGGATAGGCGTTTTGTTCGTGGATTACCGCCTTGTAGCCGAGGTTGCAGGCGGCGAGGATCACCGGTCCGCTGACGTAGCCGCCGGTTCCGATACAGATATCGGGATCGAACGCCTGAATCATCCGCTTGGCGCTGCGCCGGGACGCGAAGGAATAATGCACGGTCTTGACGTTGTGGATCAAATCCTTGGGCGACAGGCTACGCTTGAAGCCGGTGATGACCACCGACTTGATCGGGAAGCCTGCCTGTGAGACCAGGCGCTGTTCCATGCCGTCGCGGTTGCCGATGAACAGGAACTCCGCGTCGGGCTCCATCTGTTTGATATAGCCCGCGATCGCAATCGCAGGATTGATATGTCCGGCGGTACCGCCGCCGGCGAGTAATACTTTCATCACAAGACTCCGTTTATCATAGCAAAAAGTGAGAAGTGAGGGTGAAGAGTTGACGGAGGGCTCCGCCCTCACCCGATTGGTATAGATGATACTAACATACCGCAAATTCCAAACGCGTCAGCGATTCTCTTAACTCCTAACTCCTGATTCCTGATTCCTAACTTTTCTCAATATTTGACGTTCTCGATACCGAAAGGATAACGCCCATCTCGAACATCAGCGTCAACAGCGACGAGCCGCCGTAGCTGAAGAACGGCAGGGAGATACCCGTGTTCGGCAGCCAGTCGGTAATGACCAAAATATTCAGCACAACCTGCAAGCCGATATGACTGATCAGTCCGATGCCCAACAACTTGCCGAAGCGGTCGCGCGCACGCAGCGAGATGATAACGCCGCGCCATACCAACAGCGCAAAGATCAAGAGGATCAATACCGCGCCGACCAGTCCGAGCTCCTCGCACACGATGGCAAAGATAAAGTCGTTTTGCGGCTCAGGGAGATAGAGGTACTTTTGTCGGCTTTGTCCGAGTCCGAGCCCGAACAGACCGCCCGAGCCGATCGCATAGAGGCTGTTACGCGTCTGCCACGTGCTGTTCCACATATCGCGGTCGAGGTCCTCGTTGAGCGCCTGTCCCCAGCCGTCCATACGCTCCATCGCGTAGGTCAGCATACCGGTCACCCACAGCAGGAGGATGATCACCGCGAGCACTGCCGCGCCGATCGCCAGCCACTTGATCTTGATACCGGAAACATACATCATCACGACCGTCAGGATCGCAATAATAACAATACAGGAATAATGCGGCTCAAAGAGCAGCAGCAGCGCGGTAGACAGGAACACCGCCGCGCCCGGCAAAACGCCGTACTTGATCGTATGCATCCGGTCATAATACCGGCTGCCCCAGTGCGCCATAAACAGGATGATGGCGAACTTACTGATCTCCGACGCCTGGATACCGAACATACCGACGCCGATCCATCGGTGAACGCCGCCCTCCTGAGACGGGAGCACCAACACCAGCATCAGCGCGAAATAGCTCACGCCGAGGATAATCGCGGCGAAGCGGTGGTAATAATGGTAATCAACGAAGGAAACCACAAGCATGACCACCAAGCCGATCAGCGCAAAGATCAGCTGACGCTTGAGATAATAGTAGCTGTCGCCGATTTCATAAAACGCGACCGGATAGCTTGCCGAGAACATCATCGTGATGCCGATGGCGAGCAAAACGAAGATCAGCAGGACAAAGGGGATATCCAGTCCCTTACCGATATTCAGCAGCGAGAAATTAATCTTGCGCTTGCCTCTTTTGGATGAGGCATGACGCTCTCGCTCATAGTCCCGCACCCTGCGGCGCGAGGTGTTTTCGATTGTCAACATTTGCCTCAGTCCTTTGACACATCGCTGTTACAACAACGCATTTATATATCATCGAGTTAGTTGCATTTCATAGCATATAGCTGATCGAACCCTTATCGGAGTCCGAAAATCACCAGCAGCAAAGCGCCCAGTCCGCACAGGGCGGTAAAGCCCGAAAAGACGCAGACGATCTTCATCTCCGACCAGCCGCACATCTCGAAATGATGGTGAATCGGCGACATCTTGAAAAGCCGCTTGCCGTGGGTGAGCTTGAAGTAGCCGACCTGCAGCACCACCGAGAGCATCTCGAGCAGGTAGGTCAGCGCCAGCAGGAGCAGCAGGAGATGCATATCCATCGCGATTGCGATCGTGCTGACCATCGCGCCGAGGAAGAGCGAGCCGGTGTCGCCCATAAAGCATTTTGCCGGATGGAAGTTCCAGACCAAGAAGCCCAGACAGCCGCCTGCCGCCGCAGCCGCATAGATCACATTCGCGACATGGTCGCCCAGAACGTTGGCGATCAGCATCATGAACAGGCAGGAGAAGAAGGTGATCGAGCCGACGAGACCGTCGATGCCGTCCGTCAGGTTCACGGCGTTGACGATGCCGACCAGAACGACCGCCATCACGATATAATAGAAGAAGCCGAGATCGACATAGCCGACAAAGGGGATGATGATCTCCGTATTATCCTTGCACAGGTACATGACGAACAGGTAAATCGCCGCCGCCAAAAACTGGAGCACCAGCTTCTGCATGGCGGTCAGACCGAGATTCCGCTTTTTCACGACCTTCACATAGTCGTCGATGAAGCCGATCCCGCCGTTCATCAGCGCGAACAGCAACCCCGCGAACACAAAACGGCTGATCGAATCCAGCCCGTGACCGATCGCGTACAGCAGCACGCCTGCCGTCACGGCGACCACGATGCCGATGATGAACATGATGCCGCCCATCGTCGGGGTTCCCTGTTTATTCTTATGCCACTTGGGACCGATCTCGAGGATCGTTTGTCCGAAGTTGAGCTTGTGGAGGAAGGGTATCAGGAATTTTCCGATGACGGCAGTCACCGCAAAGGATACGACCGCCACGCCGAATGCCCATAAACCTGTCTCCATGTTGACACCTCTTTTTTCCGTGATCTGTTTGTTTTCATGCCCGTTTCCGGGCGTTTATTCTCCAGGCGATACCGCACAATTCGTGACGCACTTCGGAATCATGCGGTATTGCCATTATGCTGAAATTTAGTCCGCGATGCCGCCGGAGCTGAAGGTAACGGTGATGACCGTACCCGGCGCCACCTCTGTTCCCTCGGGCACGCTCTGTGCCACCGAGGTGCTGTCGGAGGACGTCGCCGTACCGGTGACGCTGACGTTGAGTCCGGTATAGGAAGCCGTATCGTTCACCTCGGCAAGGCTCAAGCCGACGAGATTCGGTACCTGAACCTTTTCGGCAGCGCTGCTGTCGTCTGTATACAGGACGATCGTACCGCCGGTCGGGATCGCCGTACCGGTCACGGGGTTCTGAGTAAGCACCGTCGTGCCCTCGCCCTTAACGGTGACGCTGAAGCCGTCGCCCTCTGCCGCCTTGGTCGCGTCCTCGACGCTCATGCCGGTATAGGAGCCGGCGGCGGTGTCGATGTTGCTCAGCTCTTCATCCGAGTACTGGGCAACAACCTCGAGATACGGCAGCACCTCGCTCATGATGCTGGCGAATACCGGAGCCGCAACCGCAGAACCGTAGTAGTTGCCCGATACGGGCTCGTCAAAGAATACCAGCGCCGCGTACTGGGGATTGTTCGCCGGAGCAAAGCCGCAGAAGGACGCGATATAGTCGTCCTCTATGCCGTTCTTGTTGGCGTCTACCTTCTTCTCGGAGGTACCGGTCTTACCGCCGACGCGGTAACCGGCGACATAGCCGTTTTTACCGGAGCCGTTGAGGGCGTTTTCCTCCAGAATACCGCACATCTCTTTGGATACGGATTCGGAGATAACCTGCCGCTTGGTCTCCGTAGATAAATTCTTGACAACGTTGCCCTCGGCATCGACGATCTGCTTGACAACGTGGGGGGTGACGATCTTACCGCCGTTTGCGACAGCGCTCGCCGCGGTAATCATCTGGATCGGTGTGATCGAGAAGTTCTGACCGAAGGAGGCAACCGCCAAGTCGGTATCGAGCATATTGCCCTCGACGCCGTCGTGAATAAAGAACTGGTCGTCAGACTCGCCGGGCAGGTCGATGCCGGTCTTATCCGAGAAACCGAACGCCTGGTAATAATCCCAGAATTTTTCCTTACCGACCAGCTGACCGATCTGGATGAAGCCCGGGTTACAGGAGTTCCACAGACACTCCTGATAGGTCTGGGTGCCGTGACCGGCGGTGTTATGACAGTGAATGGTATCTTCATAGAGCTGGTACGCGCCGGAACAGCCGAAGCGGCTCTCCTTGTTCACGACGCCCTCCTGGAGCGCCATAGACAGCGTGACCATCTTGAATACCGAGCCGGGATAGTAGGTGTCGGAGATCGCCTTGTTGCGCCAGTTTCGCGCCAACGCCGCGCTCTCCGCCTCCGCCTTCGCCTTTTCGATCAGGGCGGTCTTTTGTTTTTCATCCATCGTATAGGGATCGACGCCCTCTTCGATGTACTTGTTCTTGATCAGATAGTCGGTGTCGATCGCGTCGATATCCTTCTGCTGTTCCGGCAGGATGGTGTAGGGATCGTTCAGATCAACGCCGTTGACCGACGCCATCGCGAGAATTTCGCCCGTGTTGACATCCATGACGATACAGACAGCGCGCTCGAGCACCTGGTTATCAATAATGCCCTGCTTCATGTACTTTTCGACGATGCTCTGGACGGTTTCGTCGATGGTGAGCACCAGCGAGCTGCCGTCAATCGCGCCGATATTCTGGTTATAATCAAAGGGCATCTCTGTCTGGATGCCGTTCTGTGCCGATATAATACGGCCGGGCGTACCGGAGAGAAAGTCGTTGTACTGATACTCTACGCCGGATAAGCCCTGATCCTCGGAGCCGGTGAAGCCGATGACCGAGGAGGCAAGATCGCTGTAGGGATAATAACGCTTATAATCATCCAGAAGCGAGATCAAGCCTGACTTCTGATACTTTTCGGAGAGCTCCTTCTGCAGCTCGATGATCTGTTCCTTCTCCACGCTCTCGACCTTGCGCTTGACGGATACATAGTAGGTATTCTGCTTGGTATCCTCCAAAAGCTCCGCCTCGTCCAGCCCGAGAATCTCGGCAAGACGCGAAGCCACAAAGGCGCGCTGTTCGTCGCCGTCTGCTCCGTCGTCAAAGTAGGCGGGCGCCATCACGACACGCCATACCGAGGCGGACTGTGCCAGTATCTTGCCTTTGGTATCATAGATCGTACCGCGCTTGGCGGAGATCGGAGTATCTGCGAGCTGTTGTTCAATCGCTCTGCGCTGGAGCTCTTCGCCCTGTACCAGCTGTAAGAATGCCAGTCGGGTGATAACCGCGCCGAAGCCGACCGCTAAGATCACGATCAGCAGCCATACGGTTCTTCTCCTGAGCATTTGATTTGAACCCAAAGCGAAAACTCCTTTCATCATTCAGTAAAAATCATTAGTTGTCAGCGTTCAATCTTTCGAGTCAACTAAAGCGTTTCAAACTGTCCCCTGATCGTGACCGCTGACGACTATTCTATAAAGCACGAATAAGAGTTAAGATAAATCTCAACTCTTACCTCATTCACATTCTATTCAATCCCAAAAAATTTATACCTGTCATGACCATAACGAAGTAAACGCCTCTGCAATCGACTCAAAAATATTCTTGTCCGCGCTCAGGCTGACCTCCGCTTTGTCACCCTCGGAGAGGTCAACAAACTCCTTCTGTGAATTTGCCGCCTTATTCATTTTAAGGTTGTTGCGTGCATAATCCTCGACCACCGTCGTGGAAATCGACGAATCAACCTTCATCTCAAGCTGTGTGTAGATACTCTGCTGTTCGGCGAGCTGCGCCTTCGCGTTCGCAATCTCCTGATTCAGCTCGGTAAGCTGAACCTGTCCGTGAATAATAGAAGCGACGATGAAGGCGATCGCAAAGCCGAACAGAACGCCCAGCGAGATGCGGATGATCTTCGAACGGCGTGTACGCCTGCGTTTTAAGTCGGCTTCCTTCTTTTCTTTTCGCGAAGCGCGCGTTTCCTGCTCTTGGGTGATGCTGCCGTCAGCGTCATCGGTCGTTTTCTTCGCCCTTGCTCTCACGCGCGACGAATCGTCCTCTTCTTCAAAAAGCGTGAAGTTATAAGCAAGGCTGCTGCGAGTGTAGTAATCCATGCTGTACCACTGTTCCTTTTTGTAGCTGCGTGCATCCAAGCACTTTGATTTCTGTTTCTGTTTTTGATTTCTGTTTTTGGTTTCTGTTTCTGTTTATCTTCATCCGGCGGATTCTGAAATCCACACGAGGAAAAGGCTGTAATTATTCTGTAATCATCGTCCGGCTTCGCGGTAAGAAAATCAATTCAGATTCACATGATCATGTGTTAAAGCTCAGAATCTATCACAATTTATTGTGTCGGGACAATTATTACAATCTTGTTATTATTTTACTATATACGGCTGCTGATGTCCATAGTAAAACTATACAAATATCGGGGTGAAAGGCTATGAAATTGCTTTATTTTTTCGGATTGACACCGGATACGGGTGTTGCAGCCGCATGATACTTCCGCAAAGGAAATATCAGAGCTTTTCACAGACGCGTAATTTCGCAGAACGGGCTCTCGGGTTAGCTGCGAGCTCCTCTTCGGAGGGGAGGATCGGCTTGCGCGTGATCAGCCTGACCTGCGGCTTCTTGCCGCAGACGCATACGGGAAAGTCCTTCGGGCAGGTACAGCCCTGCGCCTTATCGCGCATGAACTGCTTGACGATGCGGTCCTCCAGCGAATGGAAGGTGATAACGCACAGCCTGCCGCCCGGCTGCAGCAGCTCAAAAGCGCCCTGCAGTCCGCTTTCCAGCACGTCCAGCTCGCGGTTGACGGCGATCCGCAGCGCCTGAAAGGTCTTGCGGGCGGGATGTCCGTCACGGCGCACCTTTTGCGGTACGTTTTCTTTGACGATTTCCGCCAGCTCCAAGGTTGTCCGGATCGGCTGGTTCTCACGGGAACGAGCGATCCCCTTCGCGATGGAATAGGCATATTTTTCCTCACCGTACAGTGAAAGGATTCGGCTCAGCTCACCGACGTCCGCGGTGTTTACCAGCTCGGCGGCGGTCATGCCGCTTTGACTCATCCGCATATCCAGCGGTGCGTCCTCATGATAAGAAAAGCCGCGCGCGCCGTCGTCCAGCTGATGGGACGATACGCCGATATCCAGGAGCACGCCGTCGGCGGCTTCTACCCCTTCGGCGCGGAGCAGCTCGCGCATATCGCTGAAATTACCCTGTACGATATGGGCGCGTGTATCACCGCGAAAGCGCTCGGTCACAGCGGCGATCGCGTCGGGATCCTGGTCGATGCTGTACAGCCTGCCTGTCGTCAGACGAGAGAGGATCTCAGCCGAGTGTCCTCCGCCGCCGGCGGTACCGTCAACATAGGTGCCTTCGGGACGGATATTCAGCCCGTCCACCGCTTCATTCAGCAGGACGGATACATGACGAAACTCCACGCGGTTCACCCCTTTTTCAACGTTGATGCCCTACAGGCGGAGCAGCTCGAGCGCTTCTTTGACCGAAGCCTGCTTCTGCTCTTCCATAAAGGCGGTAAAGGTCACCTTATCCCAAATCTCAACGCGCGTATCCATCCCGACCACGGTGACCTCGCCGCTGAGTCCTGCGTCCTCGCGCAGCTTCTGAGGGATGCTGATCCTGCCCTGAGAATTCGGTGAGACCAGCTTCGCCGGCGAAATCAGGAGATATTGCAGAGAAAGCGCCTTGTCGGCTGGGAGTTGACGAATCTGATCGCGCAGGCGGTCGAACTCTGCGACGCTCATCACCTGGACGCAGCGATGGAAGCCCATCGTGAGATAGAAGCTCTCGCCGAGCTCCTGTCTGAAATCGGTCGGCAGAATCACTCTGCCCTTGCTGTCAAGCTGATGATCGCCGGTACCTAAGAACATTCTGCCGCCTCCGTTCTGTCGGGATTTGTCTCATTAGTGTCACAAAATGACACTAAATGCCACAAATGCTATTATATACTATCCGGCGTATAAAATCAAGGGAAAATGTAACATTTCTGGAATATATTTTACAAATCGTTCATCATTCGTCCTTAATACTAATTTCCTCCTTACGAATACAACTTCCTTATACAAATCGACAATGAGGTGTTGGGGAAATCTTCCCTGCTATCGTGATTTGAAAGTAGTATTACCCGAAGATTCCATCGGCGAGTTAAACCTCCTGCTTGCCAAGCTCCCGGTATAAAGCAAAAGCTCCTGCCGATCTCACGACAGGAGCAGGATATATTAAGTTACGTTAATCTATGACGCTGTTATCGACGGTCGCTTCTTCCTGATCCTCCGGCAGAATCACTTTGTATTTGCCGGCGTCGGGATGGTTGCGCGCGTATTTCTCGATAGTCTCGATACTCTTGGCGTCCTCGGAGACCGTCGTACCGCCGTCGTCAACCTTGCCCAGCTTCAGGCGGCGCTTGATCATCTCCTGGCTGTAATTATAGATCATATGATAATAATTGACAGAATCCTCCCAGCTTTTCTTCTCCGCGTCGGTCAGCTGAGCCGGCGTCACACCGTAATCCTGTGTCAGCTTCTTGCACATGATCTCGGTCAGCTTTTCGGAGCCGTAGATGTTCAGGTGATCCCAGTTATAGTAGTCCTTATCGTTGACAAAGCCGTATTCATCGGAATACTTTTCGAGATTGATGAAATCGTAGCCGTAGCTTTCGATGATCTTACCGGCTTCGTTGGTACGCCTGAAGCGCGCGAACGCCTCGGCGCGCACGATATGGGGGAAGCGAACGAACAGAACGTTCTTGATATTATTCTCCTTGAGATAATCCAAGGTCTGAATCAGATAGCGCTGACCTGCCGCGCCCATCGGATCACTGTGATCGTCATCGGGCAGTCGGTCGTTATAGGTCTTTGCATCCGGATGGAACTCGTTGGCGACGGTTTTATAGCCGCGGAAGCGCGAGTAACCCAGCTGCTTGAGCCCCATCTCCGCCTTGAGGAACTTGATCTTCCACGGATAATCCGTCCACGAGCTGTGGTACTTGACGATCGGCAGATAGTATTCCAGCTGCTTTTCCTCAGGAACCGCGTCCGCGAGATAATCTCTCCAGATCTCATCGCGCGGCACGTTATCCGCGAACATCCGCTGGCTCGCTTCGTTGGGAAGCTCGCTGTCCTTATAGAGGAAGGAGTTGATCTCCACCACGACCATCTTGGGATGCTGGTGCTTGATGACCTCCTTGATCTGGGGCAGGACAATATTCGCCGGCGAAGCCTGGGTAGCGTAGGGATAGCTGGTGATACCGTAGTTCTCATAAGCGTAGGCGGCGGAATAACCGGCGTAGACGTCGCTGGCGCCGATCACCACCGCGTCGAGGGTATCCTTATCCTCCAGATAGAATGCCTCCATACGCATGGTGTTATTGTCAATTCGCTTAAGCAAAAAGAACTGTAGGAGATAGGTTGTTAAAATCACCGCGAGCGCGAAAGCGATCAGCTTAACGGCGCGCAGTAAATAGAGTTTTTTCTTCATAAAATCAGCCTCAAATTCATTACGTCACAGGTTGCTGTCCGACATCAGAACTGCATATACACAAAGTCGGAGGCGGCATAGCCGGAGCCGTAGATGCCAAAGATGATGATCGAAATCATCAGGAGGAAGAATAAAATAAAGCGCAGTATGAACGGCTTTTTATCGAGCATCTCACGGATCGTCGTATCGGCGTGCTTCTCCTGGATCATGCTGACAACCCATACCACGACCACGCATACGCCCAGCAGGACAAGATCCTTCCAGTTCAGACCGAGCTTCATTATCTCGGAGGCGCCGCGGTCGATGCTCTGATCGGTAAAGAAACGGGTGATGGTCATCATGCCCAGCTTAAAGGAGGGTGCGACGTCAAACACATAACCGATCAGCACCACGATAAAGGTACGCACCATCTGGAACAGGCGGAAGAAGAAGTTCTTGCGGTTGATATGCAGCTTATCGGTCACGCCGTCAAACAGCGGCTGCATCAGGGTAGAGAGCATGATGATGACGCCGTTCCACAGACCGAAGGCAACATATTTGTAGCTCGCGCCGTGCCAGATACCGACCAGCAGAAAGACGATCAGGGAAGCGAACGCGGTCGGCAGCACCTTGGCGATATGCGCGCCGGCTGACGTCTTGCCGAAGCGGGTAGCCTTCATCTTCTTGCTCGCGTTGAGGAACGCGGAGCTGATCGCCAGCGGATTAAAGACATAGTCCTTCATCCATGCGCCGAGCGAAATATGCCAGCGGCGCCAATACTCGTTGATACTCTTCGAGAAATACGGCCGCTTGAAGTTGTCGATCATGTCGATGCCGAAGAGCTGGGCGACGCCTCGGGAGATATCAATACCGCCCGAGAAATCGGCGTACAGCTGGAAGGCGTAGAGCAGGATGGTGAACGTCAGCGTCGTACCGGAATACTTGCTGTAGCCCTGAAAGGAAGAGGTAACGGTGTTGATCGCGACAACCGCTCTGTCCGCGATGACCAGCTTCTTGAAGAAGCCCCACATAATCAGCTGGCTGCCGTGCTTGAAGCGCGTGAAGTCAAAATCATGACCTTCAAAGAGCTGATGTCCGAGCTGTTCATAGTTGCTGATCGGGCCCTGGATGATCTGCGGAAAGAAGGAGACAAACAGCAGGAACTTGAAGGGGTTCGTCTGCGGCTTGATCTTTTCACGGTAAACATCCACGATATAGCCCATGCTCTGGAAGGTATAGAACGAGATACCCAGCGGCAGGAAAAGCTTTAAGGTCGGTACCGAAAAGTCGATCCCGAAGGAGCCGAGAACATCGTTCAGCGAGCCGGCGAAGAAGTTAAAATACTTCAGGAAAGCGAGGATGCCGAAGTTCAGGATCAGACACAACGCCATGATCCAGCGCTTCTTGACCTTGAGCTTGTTCTTATAGGCTTTCTTTTGTTCGCGATCCCATTCGCCTTTTTTGGACTTCAGGAACGCTTTGGACGCGGTATTGACCTTATCCAGCCACAAGCCGATGAGCATGGTGCTCAGCGCCGTGAACAGGATGAAAACGGCATACTTGTAGGCGGCGAGGCAGTAGAACACCGCGCTCGCGGCAAGCAGCACCGTCCAGCGGTATTTCTTCCACGGCAGGACGAAATAGATCAGCGCCGTCGCCAAAACAAACAGAATGAATTTGATTGATGTATACGTCATAATAAACCTTACATTCGGAAAACGGTAAACGGTGTGAGCTTCCCGACAGGGAAACCGCCGGCAAAGCAAGACGCCCTTGCCGTAAGCCGTTCGCCGTTATCCGAGCATTATCTTTTGGGGGTATTAAACTCGTCGGAATACAGCATTTCTCTGAGGATACGCAGTCCCTCTTTCTCGCTGTATTCGGCGATCACGGGCATCTCGCGGCTGAGGAAGGTGGAGATCCCCTCCATGCAGGAGTAGGCGCCGGTGCGGCAGAACACGAGGACGTCGCCGATCTGAAGATCGGAGAACATCGCATTGCGCGCCAGGACATCGGCGGTCGTACAGATCGAGCCGCACAGCGTCCACGGGATCGCCTCCGCGTCGGTCTCCCGCGCCTTGAGGTGCAGGATCTCGGGGATCTGCATCCCCTGCAGCTGACCGTTATACTTCACCTGGTTCATGCCGCCGTCAACGATGGCATAGTTGATATCGAAGTTGGTCTTGGTATCAACCACCTTGGTCAGGTAGTAGCCGCAGGGCGCGGCAAAGAAGCGCCCCATCTCGACCGTCAACGCGGCGACCTGCGCCAGCTCCCTGAGCTTGCCGGAGATCGAAGCGAGTCGTTCCTCTTCTTCCGCGTCGGCGTTGTCGGAGAAATAGTCTACCGCCAGTCCCGTGCCGTATTCGATACGCTCCACGGTAAAGCCGAGCTCGTCCCGGATCCGGGCGGTCAGCTCCATCAGGTAGTCGCATTCCTTTTCGATAGGCTTTGCCTTACGCTTCGCCGTACCGGTGAAGTAATGCAGACCGACGATCCTGACGCCCTTGAATTCATCACGGCGGCGAATCAAATCGAGGGTACATTCCTCGCTCATGCCAAACTGGCTGCCGCCCTTGATATCGGTCACGCGCAGCAGCAGGTCAAACACCTTGCCGCGGCGGATGCCGGCGTCGTTGATCAGCGCAAGGTGAAGGGGGCTTTCGGCGGTAAAGGTGCCGACGTTATCATCGGCGGCGCGCTCAACATCCGCATAGCCCTTATTGACGCCGGAAAAGATGATCGTGCTCATATCCGCGCCGGTGCGCTCGCATACCGTGAGCTCGCCGGGGGAACAAACCTCGATCTTGTCAAAAACCTCGGGCAGCCTGCCCAGCAGGAAGGGATTCGCCTTGATCGAAAAGCAAAGTCCGATCTGCGGTCCGAAATATTGTTTGACCAGCTCGGCGCGCTTTCGGAACGCGTCAAGGTCAAAGAGATAAGAGGGGGTTCCGAGTGAAGGCAGGAGCTCCCTTATTTTGTCTATCTTCATTGTATCATTCCTTTACGGAAATTTGATAACAGGCTTTCATCAGCAAAACGTCAAACACACAAGGCAAAGCCTCCGCAGGGACAGGCAAAAGCTGCCCCTGCGTATAGGATCGGCTTTCCTTTTATTGTCTCACAAAAACCGTTTCGGGACATACGGAAATGTTCCTGTCCCGTCCCGGTATCACGTTCCGCCTCCGGGGATTCCCGTCTGATTATTCGTCCTGCAGCTTCTCGATCAGCGCCATCATCGCCTTGGCGGAATTGAAGTTCTCGGGCACCAGGTTATTCGGCTTGATCTCGATATCAAAAGCGTCGTTCAGCTCGCCGACGAGCGCCACGATATCAAAGGAATCGAGAATACCGTCGGTAATCAGCGCGGTTTCCTTCTCAAAATCTACGTCCGGTCTGAGTTCTTGTAAGATCTTCATTAATTCATCCATGATGATTTCTCCTTTTTCTGTTATAACATTATTTCATATCACCTTGAGGTAATAGGTTAAACGGTTAAATTATCGAAACATCGCCTTGAGCGCCTGCATATCGGTCTTGCCGTTGGGCAGGGCGGGCATTTCGTCGAGGTTCACCAGCTTGCGCGGTACCATAAACGCCGGCATATTGGCTCTGAAATAGAGCACGATCTCCTTGCTTGTCGCCTCGCCGGTATAGAACAGGTACAAGGTCGCCTTTTCCTTATAATATAAGGCGCAGCAATCCTTCACGCCCGCGACTAGCCTGGCGGTCTCTTCGATCTCGCCGAGCTCGATCCGGTGTCCGAGGTGCTTGATCTGGCGATCCATACGACCGTGGAACATCAGGTTGCCGTCTCCGCCCCATCTGCCGAGGTCGCCGGTCTTGTAGATCAGCTCGCGGTAATTCGCGTTCAGCGGATTCTGGATAAAGGACGCGTCGGTAACTTCCTTGTTACCGTAGTAGCCGAGCGCGAGGATCGGACCGCTGACGCAAATCTGACCGATTTCGCCGTCGGGCGTCGGGGTATTATCGTCGTTAAGCAGCATGATCCGGTAGTTATCATACGGCTTGCCGATCGGCAGGACGGTATCATCGTCTACCTTTTCCTTAACAACATAATAGGTGCAGGAGGCGGTCGCCTCGGTAGGACCGTACTGGTTGACATAGAGGACGTCCGGCAGATGCTCCTGCCAGATTTTCAGGTATTTACAGGGCATGACCGAGCCCGAGAAGCAAAGCTTCTTCAAATACTCGGGCTTGCCTTCGTCAAAAGCGCCCAGCTTCGCAGGCAGCTCAACGCCGGCAACGCTCCAGCACAGCGCGGTGATCTTCTCGCGGTTCAGGGTAGCGAACAGCGCGGTCGGAACGGCAAACTCGTTCTTCGGGATAATGAAGGTCGAAGCGCCCCTGCTGACCGGGAAATAGATATCGCGGACAGCCGCGATATAATCGAGCGGACTCTGGTTGCCCATGATATCGGTATCGTTGATATCGAGCACCTTGCATACGCTGTCGATATAGGTCATCAGCGACAGGTGCGAGGTGATAACGCCCTTGGGCTTGCCGGTAGAGCCGGAGGTGAAGATCACATACAGCGGAGAGGTCGAGACAAGCGTCGCCGCACGCGCGCTGAGAAGCGCTTCATCCGCGGCGGTCTCCATGATATCCTCCATCACGATAATGTTGCCGTCATAATCCAGCGTTTGCGCCATTTCGAGGTGCGCACGGTCTACCAGCAGATTCGGCGCCTGGATGACGGAGAGAATCTGGTTTAACCGCGCCTTGGGCATATCGCCGTCCATCGGCGCATAAAAACAGCCGGCTCTGACCGCTCCGAGAAAGCACGCCGGGGTAAAGACGTGTCTGCCCGACATAACCGCAACCGGATCGCCGGGTTTCGTCACCCCGATCAGATAGGTTCCGATTGATTTTGTCAAACGGTCAAACTGCGCAAAGGTCAGGCTCTGTTCGGGATCCTTGAACATTACCTTGTCGGCATAACGCGCGGCTGACGCGTCCAGCCGTTCGAGAACCGAAGTCTGCATGATCGGCACTTCCTTTCATCTTATCAGGCTCCTCAAAAAGAACCTGCGAGTATCCATACTAATCCATAGTAATACATTAAACATTATAATACATAATTGAAAAATTTCAATCTATTTTTTATATTTTTACTAAATCCTGTTAAATTTATCACATTTTTCACATCAACCGCTGTAAATTAGGAAAAAATGTTGAGGATTCCGCCATACATCCATCAAATTTATCCTTGTATTCCGTTGCGGATTGTGTTAACGTATAATCAATCTGAATAACGAGGTAAATGATGAAATATAAACTGATTGCGACAGATATTGACGATACCCTGCTGAACAGGAAAAAGGAGCTGTCCCCCGTGACGAAGGCGGCGCTGATGCAGGCGCAGGAAAACGGCGTCAGGCTGGCGGTGGCTTCGGGACGTCTCCCCTACGGCGTGCGGCCGTATGCCGAAGCGCTGGAGGTGTTCAGCCACGGCGGCTACTACATGGGCTTTAACGGCGGCGCGGTCATCAACAGCCGCGGCGAGCTGATTGCGTCACATTATCTTGACAGCAAGTACATCCAACCGGTCTACGAGATCCTGCGCCCGTCCAATGCTACCGTGATGGTACACAAGGGCGACCTGATCTATGCCGATCACAAGGTCAATGCTTATACCCATATCGAAAGCGAGGTGATCGGTCTGCCGCTGAACGTGGTGGACGACCTGCCGTCCTTCATCGACTGGGATATCCATAAAATCCTGATTTCGGGCGAGCCGTCGGAGCTCAAAGAGCTGGAGCAAAGCCTCTTGTCCGCGCTGGGTGGCGAGGTGGATATCTACCTCTCCGCACCGTGGTTCCTCGAGGTGATGCCGAAGGGCACCGACAAGGGAACGGGGCTGAAGGCGATCTGCGACGACGCGGGCGTCGACCTCAGCGAAGCGATCGCGTTCGGCGACAGCTTCAACGATATCTCTATGATCAAAGCCGCCGGGACGGGCATCGCCATGGGAAACGCCGAAGAAGCGCTCAAGGCGGTTGCGGACCGGGTGACCGATGACTGTGATCACGACGGCATCGCCAAGGCGCTTTCACAATTAGGGATCGTGTAAAAACAGCATCATAATCGGACTTCATTAATCGGTTTCCGCTTAATACTAAGTAGCAAGATCACAAGGAAACCCAACGACTTTTGAATCGCCATAACGACTGCACGATAAAACGCTTGCGCCTCTGTTCAAAGAGATGCAAGCGTTGTTTTCTTTGCAAGCTATGATTATCCGGTGAGGGTGAAACCCTCATACCTGACCTCTGATCTTATCAGAGCTCGGTCAGGCAGTCGTCGAGCGCCGCGGTGATCGCCGCCTTATCCAGATTCTGACCGATAAAGACCAGCTTGATCATACGGTCGCCGTACTTGTCGTCCCAATCCTTTTGAAGCTCGGGATCCTCCTTGAACATCTTGCGGCGGACATGCGCCGGCGCGGCGGCAAGCCACTGACCGTAATCGGAGCAATCCATCTGTCTGCCGGACTGTTCGAACATGATCGCCCAGTCCTTGTCCTCCTTGATCCAGAACAGTCCCTTGGCACGGATGACGTTCTTCGGGAAGGACGCGAAGAATTTCTCGATCTTATCCTTTGCGAACGGCTGACGGCGGTAATAGACAAAGGTGCCGATACCGTACTCTTCTACCTCGCCGCCCTCGTGATGGTGGTGGTGATGGTGACCGCCGTGGTGATGATCGTGATCGTCATCATCGTCCTCGTGATGGTGATGGTGCTCATGCTCATCATGCTCGTCATCCTCTTCGACGTCGGCGTTGAGCTCCTGAACCCACGCGGCAGAGGAAGCGACCTTGTCAAAGTCAAAGTTATTGGTGTTAAGGATCTCGGCGATCTCGACATTGCCGTGAGTGGTCTCGATAATCTTTGCCTCGGGCTGGAGCGCGCGGATCACCTTCCTGATATTGACCAGCTCCTCATCGGACACGAGGTCGGTCTTGTTGAGAACGATCGTGTTGCAGAATTCGATCTGCTGGATCAGCAGGTTCTCGATATCCTCTTCTCCGATATCCTCCTTGAGCAGATCGCCGCCGCAGCCGAACTCGCCGGAGAGCCGCGCCGCATCCACGACGGATACGACGTTATCCAGTCGGCAGAGCTTCGGCAAACGGGGATCGTTATAGGAGCCGTCGAGCATGGAGATCGTCTGGGCGATCGGGATCGGCTCACAGATACCCGACGCCTCGATCAGGATATAATCAAACTTTTGCTGCTGCACCAAGCCGAGAATCTGTTCGATCAGGTCGGTCTTGAGGGTACAGCAGATACAGCCGTTTTGCAGGGGGACAAGATTCTCGTCCTTTTCGTTGACGACGCCGCCCTTTTGGATTAGCTCGGCGTCGATATTCACCTCGCCGATATCGTTGACGATCACCGCGACCTTATAGCCCTCCTGGTTATTGAGAACATGGTTCAGCAGGGTGGTTTTACCCGCGCCGAGATAACCGGTCAGCAGGGTTACGGGGATAATCTTTCTCATACACATCAGTCCTTTTTCTGTTCTATAGTTGTATTATATCACAAACCCGGGAATAAACAAGCCGAGGATTGACCGACATTTTCGGTAAGGGGACGATCAGTTTTATGATTTTTGACCACAAAGCAGTCACATGGGCGTCGATTTCCGGAAAAGTGTCGAAAAATCTTGACTTGTTTGTAAATTTTTCGGAATTTTTCTTGCTATAAAGAATTATGTCGGTTATAATAGAATAAAATAATTTGATGATACGGTTACTGATCGCCGATCAATGACCGCTGTTGCAAAAAGGAGTATCAGGATGCCTGACAGAAATTATCGTGATCGAAATAACGACCAAAACAGACCGAACGCCATCGAACGGGACAGGATGGAAAGGAGACGACAGGTCAGGCGTAAGAGCATGATCTCGAACGCCCTGGTCATCGGCGTCATCGCCGTTGTCGTCATCGGTATCATCGTCGGCGTTGTCGCGTTTACCTCGAAGAATAAAAAGGACGCGAAGGCAGAGCCAACCACCGTGACCGCTACCATCGCCGCAAGCACCCAAAAGCCCAAGGAAACCACCGCGCCCCGGGCAACGCAGGCGGCAGATCAGAACTACGCCGCGTCTTCACAGGACGACTACGACGAGACTGTCGCCGCAACCGAAGGCGACATTCCGACCGAAGCGCCTGCTCCCACCAGCGTCATCGCCACCTCCGCTTCTTCGGGTACTCCCTCCGGCGGCGGCTCCAACACGCTGCATTACTCCGCCAGCGGTCAAACCTCCTACGGCTATGACTGGAGCTATTCCGGCGGCGGCGGTATCGTCAGCATCGACTGCGGCTATGACTTCAGCAGCCATACCTATGACTTCAGGATCACCGGCATCGCTCCGGGTACCGCGACCATCACCCTCTATTACAACACCGATGACGGCGTCCAGCAGCCCGTTTACATGACGGTTAATGTCGATAACAACCTGAACGTCACCCAAATCGGATAAACAAACGCCGTTCAGGGGCTGTAAATAACAAACTATCGTCATTGCGGGGGGCGAAGCGACGTAGCAATCTCCCAAGGGTATATCTTGGCTTTACGAGATTGCACGGGCTAAAGACTGCTTTTTCACAGCTCCCTATTATCACTTTCACCAAAAAGACAGGTCGGATTTTCCGGTCTGTCTTTCTTTTATGGAATCATAACGACTCTATGTAACAAAATCGGTGTAAAATCGGAAAAGTTCTTGCTGCTTTTCATTAGTTTTTACAAAAAAGCGATTGATTTTTGATAAGCTTTTGTTATAATTAATATGATAACGCTTGTCCGATCATCAATCGTTTAGGAAAAGCATCAACATCGGCAAGCAGGTTGAGAGGGAATGGAACCGGTAGAACAATCGTCGTACGGTATATACGGTACGGCGTCCGTCAGTTTGCGCCAAAAGCGCCATAGAGCATTCCCGTCCGACAAAAGAGGGAAGGCTTTATGGCGTTAATCATTGCAATCATCCTCGGCGTGATCGCGGTGGCGGCGGTCGTCATCCTGGTGATCGTGTCGAATATGAAGAAAAATGAAAGAATCAAATATCTGACAGCCGCCGGCAACACGCTGCGGGAGGATTTTCTGAACTACTCCTTGCAGAATCATTCCGGCGAGACCGCCGATATCCGCGTACCGCGCACCAGCAAGATGATGATCTACCTCAAGGCAAACAGCAAGGGCAAGAAGGTTCAGCTGGTATTCGATCCCGAGCGCGAGGTCAATATCGGCAGGGACAAATTCTCCAGCAACATCTATATCAACGATCCGACCGTCTCTCAAAAGCACTGTTGTATCTATTCTGTTGACGACCGTGTTTTCTTGCGAGACCTGTACTCTGCCAACGGTACCTATGTCAAGCGCGGACTGCACCGATACCATATTGTTGAGGGTGAAAGCATCGAGCTGAACACCAAGGACACCCTCATCATCGGCTCCAACGAGTTTAAGGTCACGCTGTTTTACTATGATATGGCTGCGATGTAACGCAAAGGGGATAAAACATGATTTTGATGATGTTCAAGTCGGATTCGTTCAGGGAGTTTGTCCTGCCGAACCTGGATAATACCGACTATCATATCTATATCGACAAGGATATGTTCCATCTTTTTGAAGGCTTTTACCTGAGGTTTGAGGTCATCAACCGCCGCTGGGTGATCAAGGCCGACAGCAAAGCATACGAGATCATCCACCATAACGCGAGTGTGGATGAGGTCTCGCTCAGCGGCAGAGAGCTGATCACCGTCAAAACAGCGCGCGGCGAAATCTTCAAGGGGATCACCTATGACGCTTCGATGGAGCTTTCGCCCTTTACCAAGTACGATATCCGCGGCGTCAGTCAGATCAACATCGGAAAGGGAGACGCCAACGACATCACCTACGATTTCTATAACCTTGTCTCCAAGAACCACTGTATCCTCTTTGCCGACAGCAACCGCTTTTACCTGAGGGATACCAGCTCCAACGGTGTATTCATCAATTCTCAGCGCGTCTCGGGTACCGTTCGCCTTCGCTACGGTGACACCATCGAGGTCTTCGGGCTGAGGATCATCTATCTCGACCATATCCTTGCTCTGAGCTCCAGGGTGGGCAGCTTTGGCGTATCCGAAAAGCTGCATCACTTTGTTGCCGAGAGCTTTGACAAGAGTCTTCCCCATATCAAGCACAGAGACTCCTTCTATAATCGCTCGCCGCGTATCTTCCCGTCGGTCTGCACCGAGGATATCGTCATCGAAGCGCCTACCACGCCGCAGGTAACCCGAAAGCGTTCCCTGCTGCTGACGATAGGGCCGTCCTTCACGATGGCGATCCCGATGCTGTTGGGCTTTACGCTGATGATCATCAGCGCACGGGCATCGGGAAGCTCGGCGAGTGCTTTTATGTTTACGGGCATGATTACGGCTGTCGGCTCCGCGATCCTGGGCTCTGTCTGGGCGTATTTGAACGTCAGGGACAATAAGCGCAGGGAATATGAGGACGAAACCCAGCGCTTCAACACCTACGGCAACTACCTCATCGAGATGAGCGATTATATCAAGACCAAATACCGCCAGAATACCGACGCGCTGTACACCCTGTATCCCTCGGCGTCGGAATGCTGTTCCTTCAGCGCGAATAATCCGCGCCTGTGGAACCGCAACTATAACCACAGCGACTTCCTGTTCTATCGCTTAGGCGTCGGCAACATCCCCTTCCAGATGAACATCAAGGTTCCCGAGGAGAAATTCTCGATGATCTATGACTCGCTCAAGGACAAGCCGGCGATGCTGCGCGACAACTTCCAAACCCTGATCAACGTGCCGGTCGGCGTTGACTTTTCCAAGAGCAACATCTTCGGCATCCTCGGCGGCAGCGATATGAATAACGCCTACAGCATCGTCGATAACATCATCGCCCAGATCGCCTCTACCACCAGCTATACCGACGTCAAGATCGCCTTCTGCTTCGACGGAAAAACCCCGATGGACGTCAAGCGCTGGGAATATGTCAAGTGGCTGCCGCATATCTGGAACGAGAACAAAAGCGTCCGGTATTTCGCGACCAACCGACAGGAGGCGGAGGACGTGTTCTTTGAGCTGTCGGGCATCTTCCGACAGCGCGCCGAGTCAACGCACAGCGCCTATGAAAAGACCGTTTTCCGTCCGCAGTACTTCCTCTTCGTCACCGATCCCTCTATGCTCGACGGCGAGCTGATCAGCAAATATGTCTATGACGCCAAGACGGATTACGGCTTGACCACCATCCTGCTGGCGGATATGTACCAGAACCTTCCGAATGTGTGTGAGGACATCATCGAAAACGACAGCACCTTCTGCGGCATTTATAACGTCATGACCGATTACGGCGATGCCCAGTCGGTGGTCTTTGATCAGGTAAGCCGCGCCGAGCTGCTGGCGTTTTCCAAGCGTATCTCGGGCGTCACGGTTATGGAGATGGAGGACGACAACTCCCTGCTCTCTACCCTGAGCTTCTTCGAGATGTACGGGGCGCACAGCCTCAGCGACTTCAACATCCTCGAACAATGGCGCAAGAACCGCACCTTTAACTCGATGCGCGCGCTGATCGGCAAAAAGGCAGGCGGCAGCGACTGTTACCTCGATATTCACGAAAAGCATCACGGCCCTCACGGTCTGATCGCCGGCACCACCGGCTCCGGAAAGAGCGAGCTGATCCAGACCTTCATGCTGTCGCTGGCGGTCAACTACAGCCCCGACGATATCGCATTCTTCGTCATCGACTTCAAGGGCGGCGGCATGGCGAACCTCTTCAACGATCTGCCGCATATGGCAGGTCAGATCTCGAACCTGTCCGGCAACCAGATCGGCAGGGCGATGATTTCGATCAAAAGTGAAAACCTGCGCCGCCAGCGTATCTTCGGCGAGTACGGCGTAAACAATATCAACCTCTATACCCAGCTGTATAAAAGCGGCAAGGCGTCGGTGCCGATCCCCCATCTGATCATCGTGATCGACGAGTTTGCCGAGTTAAAGAAGGAAGAGCCCGACTTCATGCGCGAGCTCATCAGCGTAGCGCAGGTCGGACGAAGCCTGGGCGTCCACCTGATCCTGGCTACCCAAAAGCCCAGCGGCACGGTAGACGACAACATCTGGTCAAACGCCAAGTTCCGGATGTGCCTGCGCGTGCAGGACAGGCAGGACAGCAACGATATGCTCCACAAGCCCGACGCCGCCTATATCACCCAGGCGGGCCGCTGTTATTTACAGGTCGGCAACGACGAGATCTACGAGCTGTTCCAGTCCGGCTGGAGCGGCGCGGTATACGAAGCCGACGCGGACAGCGCCGACAGCGAGATCGCGACCATGATCACCCCCACCGGCAAGACGGCGCTGGTCGGCTCGCACACCAAGATGAAGCGCAGGGAGCAGGATCGAAACCGCTGGTACGGCTTCCTGTATGACGTGATCTGTGAGCTCAGACAAAACGAAAGCGACGCAGGCGCCAATCCCCATACGGAGCGCTTGCTCAGCGAAGAAACCGTCCGCCGGGCGCAGGCAGCCGGCTTCAACATCGGCTCCTCTCACTCTGAGCTGCAGGCGGTCAGCAACTTTGCTTCGCTGATGCCCGACCGCGGACTGGAGAAGGCGGAGGCGATCGAAACCATCACCCTCCTGGCGCGTGAGCGCAACCTCAAGCTCCCCGAGCTGAAGGAAAAAACGCAGCTCGAGGCGCTGGTAGAATATATCTGCCGCATCGCGAAGGAAGAAAACATCGTCCAGCGCGCTCAGCTTTGGATGCCCCTGCTGAAAAACGAAATCTACTTAAACGAGCTGATCGACACCAAGTCCGTCTTTCTCAAGGACAGCTGGCCCGGCTACGACAGCTGGTCGCTTGACGCGGTGGTCGGCAAATACGATGATTCTCATAACCAGGCGCAGCTGCCGTTCTCGGTTGATTTTGCGAACGGCGGTCATCTGGCGGTATGCGGCTCGGTCGTCAGCGGCAAGAGCACCTTCATGCAGACGATGCTCTTCTCGCTCGCGATCAAATATCCTCCGGATATGCTGAACTTCTATATCCTCGATTTCAGCAGCGGTATGCTCTCGTCGCTCGAGAGCCTCCCCCACACCGGCGGCGTGGTGCGTGAAAACGAAACGGAAAAAACCGCCAAATTCTTCAACATGATGAACGCCGTCATCGAAGAGCGGAAGAAGCTCTTAAGCGGCGGTAATTTCAGCCAGTATATCAAGGTACATCCAAACGGTCTGCCCGCGATCCTGATCGTCATCGACAACTTCGCGAATTTCAAGGAAAAGACCGATAATATCTATGAAGAGCTGCTCATCCGCCTGTCGCGCGAGGGCGTCGGCTACGGTATCTTTCTGGCGATCACCTCCGCCGGCTTCGGTATGGCGGAGATTCAGAACCGGATCGGCGATAACATCCGTACCGTCATCAGCCTGGAGATGAGCGATAAATTCAAATACATGGACATCCTGCGCACGACGCATATCGACGTCACCCCCGAGCCCGGCATCAAGGGGCGCGGTATCGGCTTTGTCGAGGGCAGGCTGCTCGAATTCCAGACCGCCCTGTCCGTCAAGGCGGACGACGATTACCAGCGCAACAGCGTCATCGCCGAGGCGTGCGAGACGATGCGCCGCTCGTGGAACGGCAAATGCGCGCGCCGTATCCCGAGCATTCCCGACGAGCCGACATACGCGGATATCGCTCAGCTTGACGAATACCGTGACGCCGCCGCAAATCCCTCGCTCATTCCCTTTGCCTACAAGAACGACGACGCTACCGTATACAGCGTCGATCTCAAAACGACCTTCTGCTATTCGGTCACCGGCAAGAAGCGCACCGGCAAGACGAATGTGCTCAAGCTTCTGATGACGGCTGTCTCCGAAAAGAAGGGGATCAAGGCGGTCGTCGAAAAGGGCGCCTCCAAGCTCAAGAGCCTGAGTACCGCCTACGGCTTCCGCTACCTGAGCTCGGACGCCGACATCCTCGAATTCTTCAAGGAGATCACCCCTGCCTTTATCGAACGCAACAAGCTCAAAAAGCAGCTGCTTGAAAACGGATGCTCGGACGAGGAAATCTATGAGCAAATGCAGCAGTTCGAGCCGGTCTATGTCTTTATCGGCGACATGATCGAATTCATTCAGTCCGTCTATCACCCCGACGAGGGGATCGGCAACATGAGCGGCTTCTTTGAAAACATCTTCGAAAAGGGCACGCTGCATAACGTATTCTTCTTCGGCGCCATCGACACCGACGAGGTCTCCTCGGTAGCCGGAATCAAGGCATATGTCTCCTATGTCGGCTACAAGTCAGGCGTCCATCTCGGCGGCAACGTCGCCTCGCAGCGCGTCTTCAACTTCCAGAACATCCACTATTCCAAGCTCAGCAAAACGGCGAAGAAGGGCGAGGGCTTAGTCCCCTCCTACGAAGATGATACGGTCAGCGAGCTGATCATCATACCGCATTTCGGGGGTAAGCTCTCATGATCGTCATGCTGTTTTATTCCCATATCAAAAAGGAGCTCTCCGCGTTCACCGAGCTCGGGCATGAGATCTCGTGCCGGCTCAGCGAGGATGACTGGGATTTTCCCGGCTACAGCCGTCAGGATGAGCTGAGGGCTTTTCTGGAGCATAATCCCATCATTGATATCGCCTGTGTGGACGTCGTCGCCGACGGCGGCATCGACGCGGCGGAGCATCTGCGCCGGAAAAGCCGGGATATGTATCTCATCCTGCTCTCCGACGCCACCGTCTCCCCTGCCGCCTATATCAAGCCGACGATCATGGCAGGCTCCCTGCTGATCCGTCCGCTGACGGCAGCTTCGGTCAAGCAGGTCTTTACCGAAGCGATCCGCGAGTACATCCGCTCGATCGGAGCTGAGGATGAACCGAAGGACGGCTTCCTGATCGAGAACCGCGAGATCAAAAGGCTGATCCCCTACTCTCAGATCGTTTTCTTTGAATCCAGAAATAAAAAGGTATATATCAATACCGGCTTTGAGGAATACGCGTTCTATGACACGCTCGATGATATCGAAAGCCGTATCGGAGACGGCTTTGTACGCTGTCACCGCAGCTATATCGTCTCGAAATCACATATCAAAAAGGTGATGCTGTCCCAGAACACGGTGCTGCTGGACGACGACTATCGGATTCCTCTGTCAAGAAGCTACAAAAGCGTGTTAAAGGAGTTGAGATAATGGCTGAAAGATACTCCCTGTCCGTCACCCAGCTGATGGTTCTGCTCAAGGGGGCGGGCTATACCACGCTCAGCGGCTTTGACACCGACAACCCGGCGCTTGACGACGCGGGCGTGCTCCGTGCGCTGAACGCGCTCATGAAATCGGGCGTCATCACCGCGGGCGGCGATTCCTTCGAGATGATCCCCGAGATTAAAAACGCTGTCGGGCGCATCGGCGGCAGCGACGGATTCATCACGCTGCGCACCGGCAACGACCGCCTGCCCGACCGGTGTATCTACCCGGGTGACGCGCTGCTCGTTTGCACGCTGCGTTCATCCGACCGCGGTCACCTCTCGCTGTGTCACGAAAGCGTATCCGAGCTGTACGAAGAACTGACGGATGAAGGCTATCTCCCTGCCCGTCGTGACGAAGGACTGTTCGACGAAGAGGCGCTGATCGACTATGAAAGGGAGCTGTCCCGTTCTCTCCCCAAGAGCCGCGCCTTAACAAGCAGCTCCTGTATCCTCTTATCCCTCGACGTCATGAACGGCGACGCCGACGCGCCGTATCTGAGGATCATCGACTATTACTTCTATCACTATCTCGTGTTCTTTGACGGCGAGCGCATCCGGCGCGCGCCCTACAGCCCCGAGGGCTTTAAAGAATGGTTTGAAAGGATGATGACGCTATGATACTGGTAGAGATCGTCGTACCGTCTACGGACGGCGCTTATGAATTCAAGCTCAACGAGGACGTCCCCGTCGGGATCCTGCTCGAGGAGATCGGCGCAGTCGTCTCGGAAAAGGAACAGTGCGCCCTCTCCGCGCAAAAAGAATCGCTCATCCTCTTTCATTATCAGAAAAAGACGGCGCTCTCCCCTAACCTGACGCTGTATGAAAACGGCATCACCACCGGCGACCGGCTGGTTTTATTATAACGACGAACGACCGGTTTCGGATCAAAAACACGTCGTTCATCCCAAAAATGTGCTGTTTATCAGTTTTTGTACAAAAATTCGTTTCATTCGGTATACTTGAATCATCCGATCAAGAAACGGACGAAAAACACCAAACAAAATAAATGTAACGGAGGAAACAAAATGGCATCTTTCAGAGTAACATCATCACAACTGACTTCACAGGCAAATGAGCTCAACGCTCTCAACGGCAGATTTAAAGCAACGGTAGAACAGCTGGTATCGTCTGAGGCAAGCCTCAAGTCGATGTGGGAGGGCGAAGCGAACGACGCCTTCCACGCAGCCTTCATGACCGACAAGGGTAAGATGGACGAGTTCTATAACCTGATCCTCACCTACATCGAAAGACTCAACACCATCGCGGCTCGCTACGACCAGACCGAACAGACCAACTACCAGATCGCTTCCAACAGATCCTACTGATCCTTTGGAACGAAGCTAACCGAAACCATCATCTTATTACTGTAAAGGAGTTATCATCATGGCAGGCAATATCATTAAAGTATCACCGGAAAAACTGTTATCAACCGCTCAGGAATTCAGCTCACAGGGCTCCAATATCAGCTCGCTGACGTCTCAGATGCTCAACATCGTCTCTTCCCTCTCCGGCGCTTGGGAAGGCGACGCGGCAACCGCTTACATGAACAAGTTCAAGACGCTCGAATCCGATATTCAGGTGATGAACAGGATGATCCAGGAGCACGTCAACGATCTCGAACAGATGGCAAATCTGTACAGCCAGACCGAACAGTCCAACGCGGACGACGCCGCTTCTCTCGCATCGGGCGTTATCGTATAATCAATCGGTTGGTACACCGTATCAATTTCCAAACGAAAGCTGTCGCGGAACCCCCTCCGCGACAGCCTTATCCGTTATCTGACAGGTGATCAAAATGAAAATGGATTTCAAAAAAATGCAGTCCTGCGAGGACCGCTTCGCCCGGATACTGGCGATTCTGGAGACACAGCGCGAAGAAATCGCCCGTCAAAAGGATCGGCTGCGCGGCAACACGGAGCTTGACGGCGTGATCGCATCCGTGACCATGACCGAAAAAAGAATAGACGAGCTCATGATCTCTGTCAGACAAATGAAGGAGACCGCTTCCAAGGTCAGGGAGCTGTATCAAACAGGAGAGAATAACGTCGTCAACACCATCGACAGCGGCGTCCGGACGAAAAGCGGCTTCCGACTGAACGCCGCCATCGTCGATCATTCTCAGGTGATACTGAATTTCCGTTAAACGCTTTATACTAATCCTTAATAAAAACCTTTATCAAGGATTAGTATTAACACTAGATTAGCGTGAAATACAGTATGAATTGGAGTATCTTATGAGCAGTGAAGGAAAGAACTTTTCGGTCGATCTGAGAACGATGGCTGACCGAACCAAAAAACTGAACGACGAGCTGGATCACCTGAAGCGTATGACAGCTCAGCTTGAAGAAGCGCTCGCCGTCATGAAAACCATGTGGAGCGGCCGTGCCGCCGACGCCTTTTACCAAAGCATCGCCGCCGATATCGGGCTGATCGAAGCTTTCACGGCGTCAGGCGATAAGGCGGTTCATGACCACGAATACGCCCTGAGCGTTTACAAAGAGATCGAACAGCGTTCCGCCGATATCGTGAACGCGATACAGATATAAGGGGATGAGGCAAATGACAAACGAGACCAACAACCGCATGATAGCCGCCTCACCGCAGCAAATGGCACAGCAGGCGCAACAGCTCCGAAGAAGCTGTACCGCCATCATCCACAGCCTGGACAACATCAGAACGTATATGTCACAGATATCCTCCTACTGGGATACCGAAGGCGCGGACATGCTGAAGGATATATTCATCGCCGATACAAAAGAAGCGGAATCGCTCGGCGCCGGGCTGCAACGCAGGCTGACCGACCTTGACCAAATCATCCTGAACTACGAATCCGCCGAAAACACCTCACAAGAGGAAGCCTCTACGCTTCCCGACAGCATTTTCAACTGAACGCTATGAAACACGATATACACTATGATTTCGCCCTGAGCGACGGCGTCGCCGAACAGCTGAGCGCTGCCGCTCATGAACTGAATACCAAGCTCATCAAGCCCGCTGACGACGACTGCACGCTGCTGTGGTATGCGTGGAACTCACAGGCGTCCGAGCAGTATGTCCGCAAATACCGGGAGCTTATCGGGGCGCTTTCTTCCGTCAGGGACGAGCTGTTCTCGGAGGCGGAGGAGATCAACCGTATCTCGCGCGTGATGCGGATCAAGGAAGAGGAAGCCGCCCGGCTTGCCAAAGAGAGAGAGGGTTGAGGAGATGGAGCTGTTCTTATGGATCGTCATCGCGGTATTCGCCGTTTTCGCGATCATCGCCCTGATCGTCATCATCCGCTCCCTCAAGAAGCCGAGGGTAAGCCGGGAGATGCACTTCTTCAACGGCGCCGATATCGAAAAAGGCTATGTCTCGACCGACAACAACTTCTTTAAGGGGGTATCGACCGAATCGGATGAAACCCGCCTGATCGGAACCGATCACCGCACGGCAAAGATGCGCCGGTTGTCGGTCAAATTCATCAACCTGCGTACCGGCAGAACCGACACCGTTGATCTGTACGATCAGCTGGTCATCGGCAGAGCCCCCGGCACCAACGGCTTTACGATCGACAGCGATCCCTCGGTATCCAAGCAGCACTGCATGATCTTCACCAACGAGGGACGGGTATACCTGATGGATCTGAAATCGGCGAATCATACCTATCTCAATTCCGCCAGGATCACCGACGTCGCCGATCTGATGCCCAATGATATCATCAAGCTGGGCAACACCCAGCTGCGCGTCAGATACTGATCGTTCATCAGAAAAACAGGTCGTTCGTCAGGATCGTCACAAATTCCGTCACACTTGTCCTATAATCATATCATCAGATGAACAGGAGAGAGCTGATATGAGAGAAATCAATTTGAAGGTTGACACCGACGCGTTAAGCTCTGACGCAAATGAGCTTTTGGCAGAGATTAACAGCGTCATGTCGCTGACCGCTAAAACGTACGATTCCGTACAGAATCTGAATCATATGTGGAAGGGAAAAGCCAACAACGCCTTCCGCGAGCAGTTCACCAAGGACTACGAAAAGACCAAACAGTTTTTGGAGGAGCTAAGGGCGTTCTCCCGAACGCTTTCGGATGACAGCACAGAATACAACGCCTGCGAAGCTAACGTCGCTTCGTATGTCGGCAGAATATAAGAAGGAGGCAAGACATGACCAAGATACCCGGCTTTCTCTTTCCTCCCGGGATCATCTCCGATTTGTTTGGAGAGATGACGATCGAAGTCACGCCCGAGCGGCTTTATGAAGCGGCGGATGAGCTTCTCCAAACCGTCAACACGCTCCGGGGACGCTTCGAAAGCCTGAACACCCGCGTCAAGGGGATGAAGCATTACTGGGAGGGTTCCGTTTCCGACAGGCGACAGAATCACCACCGGCGCTCTGAGCAGCAGATGGAGGAAATGCTCAACACCCTCTCCCAATACGCACAGGAGCTCAAACAGATCGCAGCGAACTATACGGACGCCGAGAGTAAGAACACCGAAGCCTCCGCCTCGCTGCAGACCGCAATTCTCACATAGGGGTGACATCCATGAATGAATATCAAATCTATTGCAACTATGTGAACGCTAACATAAAGGCAGAACAGCTGGAGGTCATCGCCGCGACGATGCTCCGCTCCGCCCAAGGGGACGAAGCCCTCTGTCAGGGCTATCTGGCTAACGGCTGGCAGGGTGACGCCATGAACCTGTTCCGGGGCAAATGCTCCGAGGTTACGTCACAGCGGAACCGCACGGCGCAGGAGCTGAAACGAATCGCTCAGACCATCCGCAGAGTCGCGGAACGCAACTACAAAGCCGAGATGAAGGCGCTGGAGATCGCGCGCAACAGAACCTACGGCGGCGGACACGGCAGCGGCGGCGGTCGTCACGGCTGAGCACCATATCATAAAGACAGGAGGGTAGACTGTGCCTCAGATAAAAGTCAACACACATACGCTGTCAAGCGTATCTACAAAACTCAAGCTCTCGTCGGCATTACTGCTGGGGCAGGCGGCGGCTGTCAGACAGATCGGGAACCATCTCCCCTTTTCGGCAGATATTTCCGCTCAGATCAAGCGGGCACTTGCATCCTGCAGCGATAGTATGTTATTATCTAGACGAAGAGTCATCCATATGGCAGACGCGCTGAATCAGGCAGGTATCCTGTACGGTCAAGCCGAAATGCGCCGGTGTACCGCAGGCATGGATCCGCTGGAGCTGTTTCGGTTCTGGATCGCCCCCTTGATTTCACCGGGCTTCCTCGATCTTATCGGAAAGAATCCTTTCATCTCCGGCGCCGTGATCCCGGTCGTCGCAGGGATCGCATCGAACTTTCATCAAACCAAAAGCTCCTTTAACGAAATCACGGGAGAAGGCGCTTTTCTGGACGGAAGCATTGATGGAGGCGGCTCCTTCTTCGGGCTTCCCTTTGCCGCGTCGGCTTACGGCGGTATCTTCTACGCCAACGGCAAAGCCGGCATAGAAAGCGGTATGAAATACAAAAACGGCAAGCTCGACTTTTTCGGCGCTGTGGCAGGAGCCGAGGGTGAATTCTCGGTTCTGAAGGGAAAGGTAAACGGCAGCTTCGGTACCTACTACGGAGAAGCCGATGCCTCCCTGCTGAACGTCGCCGCCAAGGGCGAGGTCGGCGCAACGCTCTTTAAGGACGGCAAGCTCAATCCCCAGCTTTATGCAGAGCTGGAGGCAAAGGCGAATGTCGCCGAGGGCTCTGTAAAGCTCGGCAGAGGTACCGACGCCTTAGGCACCGAAACTCAAGCCCAGGGTGAGGTTCTGACCGCCTCCGCCAAGGCGGACGCCGCGATCGGAAAGATAACCGTCACGGACAAAAACGGCAAAACCACCACCCACTACGGCGCCAAAGCAGAGGTCGGCGCCGAAGCGTATGCCGCCAAGGGAAGCATCAGCCAGAGCTTCAACCTCTTAGGTATCAAGTTCGACGCCAGCATCGGCGGCGGCATCGGCGGCGCCGGTGCTTCGGCAGGAGGCGCCGTAACGACAGACGGCGTAAAGGGTTCTTTCGGACTCGGACTCGGCGTAGGCGCCGATGTTAGTTTCGGAGTCGACTGGAGCGGCTTTGATCCCGGTAAGATCGGAGAAGCCTTCGATCAGGCCGGCAAGATGATCGGCGAGACCGGAAAAGCGTTCGAGAACGTCGGCAAGGCGGTGAACGGGGCGTTAGATAACGCAGGAAAATTCTTAGGCGGACTGTTCCGCTGATTCATATAACCATTCAACATCCCATCAACTATCAAAACATTACGGAGGTTTTTTATGTATAAGCATTTATTACCCATTGGTTCGGTTGTTCTGTTAAAAGGCGGAGAGAAGAGAGTCATGATTTGCGGCAGGATCCAGACAAGAGCCGGTGACGACACCATCTATGATTATTCCGCTTGCTACTATCCCGAGGGCATCGTAGGCTCCGACAGCGTATTCTTCTTCAACCACGATGTGATCGAAAAGATTTTCTTCCTGGGATATCAGGATGAAGAGGAGCTGGCGTTTCACGAAAACGTGCTCGACCGTCTCGGCGAGCTCGAGGTCAGAGATAACCAGATCGTCATGAAGGAAACCCCTTCCGAAGAGGAAGCGTAAGCCGATTTCAAATCTCCAACCGATAAAATAAAGCGCAAAAAACGCGTGTCGTTTCATTGAACGGCACGCGTTTTCATTGATGGTGTTATACTGGTTTCTATACTAATCCTTGATAAAAAGATTTAATCAGATATTAGTGATAAATTTCGCAGAGCGAGGCGAGTGACGCAGGCATACTGTCG
>CADBUN010000107.1 GCA_902797825.1 uncultured Ruminococcus sp.
CGACAGTATGCCTGCGTCACTCGCCTCGCTCTGCGAAATTTATCACTAATATCTGATTAAATCTTTTTATCAAGGATTAGTATAAAATACCCCGCTGCTTGCAGCGGAAGTGCCCGAAGGGGAGGATTTATTTTTGTTCGGGAAGGGGCTTCTTTTCCGCCAGCGCCGAGATGATACGGCGGTTGCGGACGCGCTTGACGGTAAAGCTCAGATCGCGATACCTCACGCGCTGACCGCGGATCGGGATATCGCCGAGCTGTTCGACGATGAAGCCGCCGACCGAGTTGCTCTCGATCTCGTCGTCGGGACGCATCTCAAAGAGCTCAAACAGCTCGCTTAAATCCATATCGCCCGAGACCAGATAGCGGTTCTCGCCCATCTTGGTACAGGTGTGCTCGATATCCTCGTCCTCGTCCCAGATATCGCCGACGATCTCTTCGAGCAGATCCTCCATCGTGACGATCCCGAGGAAGCCGCCGTATTCGTCGGTGACGATCGCGATATGCAGCCGGTTGGCGCGAAAATCGCTCAGGATCGCCGAGAGCTTCTGATTCTTGTAGATAAAGTGAGCCGGGGTGATCAGGTCGCGAAGATCGACGTCGCCGTCGATAACCTTCTCGAGATAGTCACGCGTATGCAGGATACCGATGATGTTGTCGATATCTCCTTCATAGACGGGGATGCGCGAGTATCGCTCGCGGATGATCAGGTCGTGAATCTCTTCCTTACCGTCGCCGATGTCGATCACGGTGACGTCAACGCGCGGGGTAAGGATTTCCTGGGCGGTTTTTTCGTCAAATTCGAGCGCGGACTGTACCAGCTCGCTCTCCTGCTCCTCGAGAATACCCTCCTCCTCGATGCTTTCGATGATGTATTTCAGCTCGTCCTCGGTGACTGAGGGGGAGCTTTTTTTGATGTGTCCGATCTTCATGACCAGCGATTTGAGCCCCGTGAACAGGAGCACCAGCGGCATGAGGATGGTGGTCAGCCCCTTGAGGATCAGCCCCGTATGCAGGACGATGCCGTCGCTTTTTTCCTTGCCGATACATTTCGGGATCACCTCGCCGAAGGTCAGCACCAGCAGGGTGGTGCCGCCGGTGGCAATCGCCGCGCCGTAATTCGCGAAAAGATTCAGACACAGGATCGTTGCCAGCGACGAACAGCCGAGGTTGACGACGTTGTTGCCGATCAGGATCGCGGTCAGCGCCCGGTCGAAGTTGTCGCATACCCACAGCGCGTGACGGGCTTTGCGGTTGCCGTTATCCACCAGCGCCTTGAGGCGGATGGTGTTGGCGAATGAAAACGCCGTTTCGACACATGAAAAGAAGCCGGATAGTAGGATCAATACGGCGATGATCACGCCGTATACTGCGTTTGTGCTCATTTTTCCTCCGAAGAAATATCAATGCGCTTGACGGGTTACCCGTGACAAGCCGGTATGCATTAAGCATACTATATTATCATATCATTAATATGACAATTTAGAAATATAATCTTTTTCTCTTGAAGAATTCGCCATATAATGGTATACTGTATTTTGGCATACTGATCAATATCTGCTGCATGATCGGGGATACTAACCCTGAGGTGATAGCATGAACGAGAATGAAATCATGGAAGCTGAGGATCAGACCGCGCCTGCCGACCAAAAGCCGCAGGACAGCCTGACCTCGATGGGCAGCGTGATTACCCACCGGGGCGACCGCATCATCTATTGCCTGACGGTTATCGGTCAGATCGAAGGCCATTTTATCCTGCCGCCGACCAATAAAACCACGAAGTATGAGCACGTGATCCCCTCGCTGCTCGCTATCGACGAGGACGAGAACATCGACGGACTGTTGGTGCTGCTCAATACCTCGGGCGGCGATGTGGAGGCAGGGCTGGCGATCGCCGAGATGATCGCCGGGATGAAGAAGCCCTCTGTCTCGCTGGTGCTCGGCGGCGGTCACAGCATCGGGATCCCGCTGGCGGTCGCGTGTGACAGGAGCTTTATCGTCAGCACCGCTTCGATGACGGTGCATCCCGTGCGTACCACGGGGCTGACGGTCGGCGCGCCGCAAACCTATCGCTATCTGCAAAAGATGCAGAACCGTATCATCCGCTTTACGGTGGAGAACTCGCATATCAGCGAGGAAAAGTACCGCGAGCTGGTACTCAACACCGGCGAGCTCGCGACCGATTTGGGAACGGTGCTCGAGGGAAAAGAAGCGGTGGACTGTGGGCTGATCGACGCGGTCGGAACGCTGCATGAGGCGACCGACGCGCTTTATGCAATGATGGAACATGATGAATGATGAATGGTGATGAGGAACGGTGAAGGTATTCACAAACGATCCGAGTCCCCTTTGGGGCTTCACCGTTCACTCTTGAAAGGGAGAGATACATATGACAATTGTAGACGCGATTATTCAAGGTGTGGTTCAGGGACTGACCGAATTCCTGCCTGTTTCGAGCAGCGGACACCTGACCATCACCCAGCACGTTTTGGGGATTGATATGGAGGGGGGTAACCTCTTCTTCAACGTAATGCTGCATATCGGCACGCTGGTTGCGGTCGTCGCTTTTTATCACAAGCTGATCTGGCGGCTGATCAAGGCGTTCTTCTCCATCATCGGCGATATTTTTACCGGTAAGTTTAAGTGGAAGGAATTATCCGACGACAAGCGCATGGTCATTATGGTGATCATCGGCCTGCTGCCGCTGGTGCTGCTGTTTATCCCCGTCCCCGGTACGGGCATGAAGCTCAAGGATTTTGTCGAAAGCTTTAATACAAGCAAATCTTTTATCGTGGTCGGTATCTGCCTGCTGCTGACCTCCGTGCTGCTGTTCATCGGCGACCGCTGCTCGCGCAGCACTGTCCCGATGAAGCACGCCAAGGATACCGGCGAGACCGGCAGAACCTCGATGAACGTTCTCGATGCGATCGTGATCGGCGTTACCCAGTGCTTCGCGACGCTTCCCGGTCTGTCGCGCTCCGGCTCTACGCTGTCAGCAGGTCAGATGCGCGGTCTGAACAAGCAGACTGCCCTTGACTACACCTTCATCCTCGGTACCCCTGCGATCATCGCGGCGGCGCTTTTGGAGGGGAAGGACGCGCTCGAGGGCGGCTTCGATCAGATCAAGGCGGATATCGTCCCGATCCTGGTCGGTATGCTGGTGTCCGCCGTGGTCGGCTATCTGGCGATCGCGCTGTTCAAGTGGCTGCTGAAAACCAACAAAATGATCATCTTCATCGTCTATACCGCGATCGTCGGTATTGCCGTCATCGTCATCAGCGTGATCGAGATGCAAAGCGGCGTGAACCTCTTCTCCGGTGCGCCGCTGACATAAGCGATATCAGCGACCGATCACCGGTGACCGAAATCTATGATACCTTGCGGCTTGCCGCGTTAACATGAATCATCATGCATGATGGCTCCTGAAGGAGAGGAGCCTTCTCCGGACATACCTGTCCGGATAACTAACAGAAACCAAAATCAAGAAAATGTCAGGAGTGATAATTTGGCTGCCAAAAACACAAAAGCCAAAACAAGCGCCAAATCAAAAGCTTCCGCCAAGCCGAAGAACAGCGCAAAGCGCAAGCCCTCGCGCGGCAAGAAAGCCGAGCCCGTCAAACGGGGACTCAATCCCCAGGTCAAGGCGATCATCCTGTGCGCTGTCGGCGTCCTGCTGCTGGCGCTGGTGCTGATCCCCGGCGGTAATTTCTGGAAAACCATGCGCTCGTTCGTATTCGGTCTCTTCGGCGTTTGTTCCATCCTCGTCCCGATGGTATTCTTCTATCTCGGGATCATGACCGCGAAGGAGAAGCAGATGGCGCATAAGGGCGCCAAGGTCGCCCTGTCCGTGTTGATCGTGGTGATGGTATGCACGCTGGTATACCTCTTCGGCAAGACGGATTATAACGAGAATCATACATACTTTTCCGCTTTAGGCGCGGCTTATCAGGGCTCCTTCGCGCTGGACAGCCTCTGCGGCGTCCTCGGCGCGGTGCTGGGGTATCCGATGCGCGCCCTGCTGACCAACGTCCCCTCGGTGATCATCTGCTTTGTCGTGCTGATCGCGTCGGTGATGGTGCTGTTCGGCGTGACGCTGGTTGACGTGGCGAACGTCGCCAAGAAGGGCTATACCAAAACCCGAGAACAGCAGCAGCGCATCCGTCAGCATCAGACCGAACGCCGTGAGGAGCGCCGCCGTCTGCGCGAGGAACAGCGCGCGCTTGAACAGGAGCAGGAGCGCTCTGAGCCGTATCCTGCCGAGCCGTATCCCGACTACACCGTTGCCGACCGAACGCCCCGAAGCAACAGCGGCTCCCGGATTGATATTCCGCTCGATCAAAGCGGCAAGAAGCCGCGCTCCAAGGACGCCGCGGAGATTGCCGCCGAGCAGCAGGATCAGGATATTATCAACATCATCCAGAACGCGAATCACGGGATCATCCCCGACGAGGAGCTTTCCGCCTCCGATGTGGCGCGCCGTATCTCGGATAAGAAGAAATCCCACAAAATGTCCGCCGGCGCCAAACAGCCCGATCCCGGCACCGCCGAGGACGAGCCGGACGATCTCGCGTTCGACGAAAAGCTCGATCTCAAGAGCGAGACGCGCCGTATGCGCGATGAGATCAAGGAGAATCAAAAGTCCGCGCCGTCCGCTTATGTGTATCCTTCGACAAGGCTGCTGGAGCCTGCGGTCGATACCGAGAGCGAGAGCGCTTATATGGAAATGCAGAACAACGCCACCAAGCTGGTCGAAACGCTGAACAGCTTCGGCGTCAAGGCGAATATCGTCAATATCTGCCGCGGACCGTCCGTGACGCGCTATGAGCTCCAGCCGGCGCCCGGCGTCAAGATTAGCAAGATCACCAACCTCTCCGACGATATCGCCCTCAACCTGGCCGCTAACGGCGTGCGTATCGAAGCGCCGATCCCCGGCAAGGCGGCGGTCGGCATTGAGGTGCCGAATAAGGTTACCTCGATGGTCACCCTGCGCGAGCTGGTAGAGACCGACGAGTTCAGGAGCAGTAAAAGTAAGCTCAACTGCGTCTTAGGCAGGGATATTTCCGGAGAAATCATCACCACCGATCTGGCGAAGATGCCTCACCTGCTGATTGCCGGTACCACCGGCTCCGGTAAGTCGGTCTGCGTCAACGCGCTGTTGATGTCGATCCTGTTCAAGGCGACGCCCGATGAGGTCAAGCTGCTGCTGGTCGATCCCAAGATGGTCGAATTCAGCAAGTACAAGGGCATTCCGCACCTGCTCGTCCCCGTTGTTTCCGACGCCAAGAAGGCAGCCGGCGCGCTGAACTGGGCGGTCTCCGAGATGCTCCAGCGTTACCGCATCTTCTCCGAATACGACTGTAAGGGAATCGACAGCTTTAACGAGCTGGTGGACAAGAACCTCGCGTATATAGAAAACGAAAAACAAAAGCCCACCTATGATCCCGAGGCGGAGGAACAGCCCTGTCTGGAGATCGAAGGGCTCAAGGTGCCTACCGAGCATATGTGCCGGATCGTGATCGCGATCGACGAGCTCGCCGACCTGATGATGGCGGCTCCCTCCGAAGTGGAGGAGAGCATCTGCCGTCTGGCGCAGATGGCGCGTGCCGCGGGTATGCACCTGATCCTCGCTACCCAGCGACCGACCGTCAACGTCATCACCGGTCTGATCAAGGCGAATATCCCCTCGCGTATCGCCCTGAAGGTCTCTTCTCAGATCGACTCGCGTACCATCCTCGATACCGGCGGCGCCGAGAAGCTGATCGGTCGAGGCGACCTGCTCTATTCGCCTGTCGGCGCACCCAAGCCGATCCGCGTCCAGTGCTGCTTTACGCGCGACGACGAGATCGACCGCGTGACCTCCTTCCTGAAAAAGTCGCATTCTGCCGAGTATAATAAGGAAATCGAGGACAAGATCCGTAAGATCGCCGCCGAAGAGCTCAACAAGAGCGGCAAGAAGGACGCCGGCGTAACGCCCGGCAACGCGCCCGAGGTGGATTCGATGATGGAGGACGCGATCAAGTTCGTGATCGAAAGCGGACAGGCGTCCACCTCCATGCTCCAGCGCCGCCTGAAGGTTGGCTACGCGCGCGCCGGTCGCATGATCGACGATATGGAACAGATGGGGATCGTCGGACCGCACCAGGGCTCCAAGCCGCGTGAGGTGCTCATTACCTATAACGACTGGCTCGAGCGCAACAATATGCTCGGCTCTCCCGAACCCGATGGGGAAGGGGACGAAGCCGACGACGGGGACGATCCGTGGTAAGCGCTTTTCGTCGCAAACAGGCTGTGTTGCGCATCTCAGCGGACGGTATCATCCCGAACGCCGATCGGCTGAGCGCCAAAGCGTTCTTGTTTTCAGATTAACGGGGCTAACCCCTTGACGATTCGGCGAAATAAAGCTATACTATATGACAGATTCCGACAAAGAAGGAGGAACCCCTTTGGGAGTATATGAAGAACTGGTGGCGCGCGGTCTGATCGCGCAGGTCACCGATGAAGAAGAAATCAGAGATTTAGTCAATCACGGAAAAGCCGTATTCTATATCGGCTTTGATCCGACGGCCGACAGCCTGCACGTCGGTCATTTTATGGCGCTGTGTCTGATGAAGCGCCTGCAGCTCGCCGGCAACAAGCCGATCGCCCTGATCGGCGGCGGTACCGCGATGATCGGCGATCCGTCCGGCAGAACCGATATGCGCCAGATGATGACCAAGGAG
>CADBUN010000108.1 GCA_902797825.1 uncultured Ruminococcus sp.
GGCTGTACCGGCAAGAAAACATTCACATGCTCGTAAAATGAAGAGAAGATCCAACGTATGGAAGCTCCAGGCTCCTGCTCTGTCTATTTGCCCCGAGTGCGGTGAGTACAAGGCTCCTCATAGGGTGTGCCCGAACTGCGGTAAGTACAGAGGCAGACAGGTCATCGCCAAGGATGAGGACTAAACGTATCTTTTTCAAATAACAAACGGTGGCGGGCAGATCTCTCTGACCGCCCTTTTGTTTTTACGAAATATCGTCATTGCGAGGGCTTGACACGCGTGTCGAGCCCGTGGCAATCTCAACCGATCGTCGATTTCCGGAGGTACCCATGGCTGTTACAATTAAAGATGTTTACCGTAACAGCTATGCCTATCGCGCCGGCTGTGAAAAGGGAGATACCCTGCTCTCGATCAACGGGAACGATATCGTGGATGTTTTGGATTATCGGTTTTATCAGCTTAATTCTGATTTAGAATTAAAAATCCGCGACCGCCGGGGCGAAGTCCATAATGTACGGATCCGTAAGCCGGAGTATGAAGAGCTCGGTCTGGCGTTTGATACCTATCTGATGGATAAAGAGCGATCCTGCCGCAATCAATGCGTCTTTTGCTTTATCGACCAGCTTCCCAAGGGGTTGCGCGAGAGCCTGTATTTCAAGGACGACGACAGCCGGCTGTCCTTTTTGTTCGGTAACTATGTGACGCTGACGAATTTGACGGAGCACGAAATCAGCCGCATCATCAAGATGCATATCAGCCCGATCAACGTCAGTGTGCATACCACCAACCCCGAGCTGCGCGTCAAGATGATGAAGAACCGCTTTGCCGGTGAATCGCTCAAGCTGCTCAAGCGACTTTCGGAGCATCATATCGCGATCAATACCCAGATCGTATGCTGTCCCGGCTGGAACGACGGGGAAGAGTTGAAGCGTTCCCTTCGCGATCTGTATGCGTTGGACGTCAACCTGATCGCGGTAGTCCCCGTCGGTCTGACGAAGTACCGCGAGGGGCTCGCTCCCTTGACGCCGTTTACCGTTGAAAAAGCGCGTGAAACCGTCGATGTTCTCGAAGCGTTCGGCGAGATGTGTCTCAAGACGAAGGGCAAGCGCATCGCTTACGCCGCTGACGAGCTGTATATCAAGGCAGGCTACGATATCCCCGACGCCTCCTTTTACGGCGATTTCGAGGCGATCGAAAACGGCATTGGGCTGATCGCCCAGCTCCGCGAGGATCTCATGGATGAGCTCGATTACCGTGAAGCCGACGACAGCATCCAACGGACGGTGTCCCTTGCCTGCGGCACCTCTGTCGCGCCCTATCTCCGCACGCTGATGGATGCGGTAGAGAAAAAGTTCACCGGCGTGAAGATTCATATCTATCCGATCGTCAACAATTTCTTCGGTGAGATGATCAACGTCAGCGGACTGATCGTCGGAAACGATCTGATCGCTCAGCTGAAGAATAAGCCGCTGGGAGACGTTCTCTTGATCTCTTCGGCGATGTTAAGATTCGAAAATGATTTGTTTCTCGATAACGTCCATATAGACGATGTGAAGAGGAAGCTGAATATAGAAGTTTTACCCATCAACAATGACGGCGTGATGCTGTTACAAGCGATTTTGGGAAAGGAGGAAGAAGATGTCTAAACCGGTTATTGCCATCGTCGGCAGACCGAATGTCGGCAAAAGTACCCTGTTTAATAAGCTTGTCGGCGCGCGTATCTCTATCGTTGACGATACGCCCGGCGTGACGCGTGACAGAATCTACGGCGATGTAGAGTGGAGCGGTCAGAAAGCGCTGTTGATCGACACCGGCGGTATTGAGCCGTTCTCGGATGATATTATTCTTTCTCAGATGCGTGAGCAGGCGCAGCTCGCGATTGATACCGCCGACGTTATCATCATGGTGACCGACGTGCGATCCGGCTTGGTGGCTACCGATGAAGAGGTAGCGCATATGCTCCTCAAGAGCAACAAGCCACTCGTTCTATGCGTCAATAAATGCGACTCTGTCGGTGATCCGCCGCCTGAGTTTTATGAATTCTACAAGCTGCCGCTCGAGCCTATCGCCGTATCCTCGGTGCACGGTCACGGTACTGGTGATTTGCTGGACGCCGTGTTCGCGAAGCTGCAGGGCTTTGAGGAAGAAGAAGCCGATCCCGAGGTGATTTCGGTCGCAATTATCGGCAGACCGAACGTCGGCAAATCCTCGCTGATCAACAAGATCACCGGCGAGAATCGCTGTATCGTCTCGGATATCGCCGGGACGACGCGCGACAGTATTGATACGATGATCGAGAATCGGCACGGTGTTTTTAACCTCATCGACACCGCCGGTATGCGCCGCAAGAGCAAGGTGACCGATCAGATCGAGCGCTATTCGATCCTGCGCGGCAAGATGGCGATCGAACGCTGTGACGTCTGCGTCATCATGCTGGACGCCGAGACCGGGATTACCGAACAGGATACCAAGGTCGCCGGACTGGCGCTGGAAGCCGGCAAGGCGTGTGTGATCGCGGTCAACAAGTGGGACGCGATCGCGAAAGACGATAAGACCATGCAGAATTTCCGCAAGGATATCGAGCGCGATTTTGCCTTTATGAGCTACGCTCCTGCGGTATTTATTTCCGCCAAAACCGGTCAGCGGTTAGATCATCTCTTTGAGAATATCGTTCATGTGACGAACACCGCCGCGACGCGCGTCACCACAGGCTTGTTGAATGATCTGCTGGCAGCTGCGACCGCGCGTATACAGCCCCCGACCGATAAGGGGCGCAGGCTGAAGATCTATTATATGACACAGGCGTCCGTGAAGCCGCCGACCTTTATCTTCTTCTGCAACAATGCTGAGCTGTTCCATTTTTCTTACCAGCGTTATCTCGAGAACCGACTGCGTGAGGCGTTCGATTTCAGCGGAACGCCTGTCAGATTTATCATAAGGGAGAGGAATAACAAGTGACGATTGAACTGATTATTCGTACGGTTGCCACGATCGTGATCGCTTACCTCATCGGCAGCATCAACCCTGCTATTTTTATCACGCGCCTCAAAACCGGTCAGGATATCCGCACGATGGGCTCCGGTAACGCCGGCTTCACCAACGTGCTGCGCTCCGTCGGTAAAGGTCCCGCGATCGCAACGATCATCTTCGATTATCTCAAGGGCATTGTCGGCGTCGCGATCGGCTGGTGGATTTTCGCTAACCTGACGGTGACAAATGATGTTTCACCGACCGAGTATGTGATCTACGGTAGATACCTTGCCGGTATGTTCGTCATCATCGGCCATTCCTTTCCGCTGTATTTTAAGTTTAAGGGCGGCAAGGGCGTCGTCACCGCAAACGCGCTGATGCTGGTCGTTGACTGGCGCGTGTTCCTGCTGGTTCTCGGGACGTTCCTGATCATCTTCTTTGCGACCAAGATCATCTCGCTCGGCTCGATTGCCTGTGCGGCGATTTATCCGGTCTATACCATGCTGGTGACCTACTTTTTGGATTATTTGCCTCGGCTGAATACGCCGGATGAGCTGAGATTCCGGTTTGTCCTGATCTCCACCGGCTGCGCGTTTGTCGTCGGCTTGATGGTAATTATCAGACACAACGAGAATATCGGCCGCCTGCTCCGCGGCGAAGAAAAACGCATTAAAGCGAAAAAATAAAGTCATAGGGGAGAATATATGAAACGAATTCTGTGTTTCCTGTTTGCGCTGACCGTGATTCTGGCGACCTCCGTCTCTGCCTTTGCGGTGGATTACGGCTGTGACGTCAACACCGTTTCGAAGGCGATCTATCTGGAAAACCTCGATACCGGCGCGGTGGTCTATCAAAAGAGCGCTCAGGAGAGGATGTACCCCGCTTCAACCACCAAGATCATGACCTATGTCGTTGTGGTCGAGCACGTCAGCGATTATGACAATACCATGGTCACGATTAAAGAAGAGCTTCTGACCGGGCTCGATCCCGACAGCACTGTAATGGGCTTGAAGGATCATGTCGGCGAGCAGTATTCCGTTCGTGATTTGCTTTACGGGATGATGCTCCCCTCCGGCAACGACGCCGCGCTGGTGCTGGCGGATTATGTCGGTAACGGGATCTCCGGCTTTGTCGAGATGATGAACGCCAAGGCGGTTGAGCTCGGCTGTACCGATACGCATTTCGCCAATCCGCACGGCTTGTTTGATTCGAATCATTATTCCACCGCGAAGGATATGGCGACGATTTCGAAATACGCGTGCACACTGCCGGGTTTTATGACGATCACCAACACCGTCAGCTATACGCCCGCGCGCTTTGATCAGCCGGTGACCAACACCAACTATATGCTGATCAACGATTCCGAGCACGCGATGTATTATTATCCCTATACCAAGGGGATCAAGACCGGCTATCTGGATGAAGCCGGAAAGTGTCTCGTAACGACTGCCGAAAAAGACGGCTTCCACTATCTGTGCGTCGCGCTCGGCGCCGAGTATTCCTTTACCGAGGACGTCAACTACGCGATGCTGGATACCGCTTCTCTCTATGAATGGTCATTCACCAACGTCGGTTACCAGACGCTCTACGGTCCGACAGAGGTTGTGAAATCTGTCGAAATCCAATACGGTAAGGGCGAGAAGAACCTGAACCTGATCCCCGAGGGCGAGCTCAAAGCCCTCCTGCCGAATCGTTATGATCAAAATCTGGTCAGGGTAGAGGTAGACTGTGAGGATCGCTTCGAGGCGCCGATCACCAAGGGACAGGCGCTCGGCAAGGCGACGGTGTATTATGACGATATGACGGTCGGCACGACTAATATCGTTGCCGCGAATGATGTAGAGCTTGATGAGATGCAGCGATTCTTCGCGAACATGTCCGAGTGGCTCAGGACGCATATGCTTTTGGTGATCGGGATCATCCTTGTGATCATCTTGCTGATCATCCTGCTGATCGTGATTTCAAAGGCACAGAAGAAGAAAGCGGCGCAAGCGCGATACAGACGTCGCTACAGAGATTAATAATCTTATGGTTTCATTCAATTCATGATAACGACACCCCTTTGTCAGCGCGACAAAGGGGTGATTTTTTCGTGATAACGAACGACAGTATGGATGCGAAATTGCTTTGTGATGACGACCTACATCTTTTCCATGATCTTCCGCGCGACATAGACGCCGCTGGCAGACGCGTGGGAAAGGGAATGGGTGACGCCGGAGCCGTCGCCGATGACGTACAGTCCCTCGTACTTGGTCATCAGGTTTTCATCGAGGGCGACCTCCATATTGTAAAACTTGACCTCTACGCCGTAGAGCAGGGTGTCGTCATTTGCTGTACCGGGCGCGATCTTATCCAGGGCGTAAATCATTTCGATGATGTCATCCAGGATGCGCTTGGGCAGTACCAGGCTCAGGTCGCCGGGCGTCGCCTGAAGGGTGGGGCGGACGGTGCTCTCTTCGATACGCTTGTGATTCGACCGCCTGCCGCGCTCGAGATCACCGAAGCGCTGGACGATCACGCCGCCACCGAGCATATTGCTGAGCATCGCGATGCTTTCACCGTAGCCGTTGGAATCCTCAAAGGGCTCGGAAAAATGCTTCGATACCAACAGCGCGAAGTTGGTGTTCTCGGTCTTTTTGGAAGGATCCTCAAAGCTGTGACCGTTCACGGTGACGATCCCGTTGGTGTTTTCATTGACGACGATGCCGTTCGGGTTCATGCAGAAGGTGCGGACATTATCCTCGAATTTTTCGGTGCGGTAAACGATTTTGCTTTCATATAGCTCGTCGGTAAGATGAGAGAAGATGACCGCCGGCAGCTCGACACGGACGCCGATATCGACGCGGTTGCTCTTGGTGCTGATCTCAAGCTCCTCACAGATGCGCTCCATCCAGCTGGAACCGGAGCGTCCGACCGATACGATACAGCTTTTACAGTCGTCAAAGCCGTTTTGATGGTGAACGCGGTAACCGCCGTCGATGATCTCGATATGCTCGACAGGGGTATTGAAAAAGAAGCTGACGTTTTGGGAGATTTTTTCATAGATATTGCCGAGGACGACATAGTTGATGTCGGTGCCGAGGTGACGCACCGAAGCGTCCAGCAGCTTGAGCTTATTCTGCGTACAGATACGCTTGAAATCGGAGCCTGCCGTGGTATAGAGCTTTGTCTCTTCACCGCCGTTTTCCATGTTGATGCTGTCAACATAGTGCATCAGCTCGAGCGCCTTGTCGCGCCCGATGTACTCGTGCATCGTGCCGCCGAAGTCGTTGGTGATATTGTATTTGCCGTCCGAAAAAGCGCCGGCGCCGCCGAAGCCGGACATGATGGCGCACGTCTTGCATTTGACACAGGACTTGATCTTATCTCCGTCAATCGGACACTTGCGCTTTTCCAGCGCGTTGCCGGTCTCAAAGACGGCGATTTTTAAGTCCGGGCGTTTGACGGAAAATTCGTATGCCGAGAAGATGCCTCCCGGACCTGCTCCGATGATGATGATATCGTATTTCATGCTTTACTCTCCAATTATATCTCTTGTTTCATATTTGCTAGAAGGTCGCCTTTACGATCTCCTGACGGTTGACGTGAATCAGCCCTTTTCCGTTGAGCCGCAGGACGGGGATGACCGGCAGGCTGATGAACGACAGCGTCATGAACGCGTCGATGTCCTCTGACGCGCCCAGCCTTCTTGCCGCCGCTTTGAGCTTTTGGAGCCGTGTTTCGACTGCTTCGATCGGCAGGGGACTCATCAGCCCGGCGATCGGCAGGGGCAGGGCTTCGATCACCGTTCCGTTGTCTACGACCGCTAAACCGCCGCCCATTTCGCGTACCGCTTCCGCCGCCGCAGCGATATCCTCTTCGCTGCAGCCGACCGCGATCAGGTTATGCGAGTCATGCGCTACGCTGGTAGCGATCGCGCCGCGCTTGATACCGTAGCCGCTGATAAAGCCGACGCCGATATGACCGGTGTTGTGGTGGCGTTCAAATACCGCCGCCTTGAGGATATCGCGCTTGATGTCGATGCCGTTGTTCCTCCTGCCTTCTTCGGTCGGCTGGATGATGATCTCGTCTGTCAGCAGCTCACGGCGTTTCAGACCGATTACGCGCTGCCGTTCCTTGATCTCATCAAATCTCAGCCGCTCGGGGGTGACGGGCGGCATATGGAAGGAGTGCAGTACCTGATCGCTTTCGGGCAGGGGGACGGTGTTATCGTTGATAACGGAGCCGTTCTTTGCGACGAGCTTTCCGTCGATATAGACCTGATCGACCGTAAAGTCGATGAAATCGTTCAGTACCACGATATCGGCGTGATAGCCGGGCGCGATCGCGCCGTAATCGCGCAGACCGAAGTAGGCTGCCGTGTTCAGCGTGCACATCTGTATCGCGTGGACGGGGTTGATCCCCTGATTGACCGCTTTGCGGATGATCGCGTCCATGTGACCTTCATGCAGCAGATCCTCGGGATGCCTGTCATCGGTACAGAACATCGCCCGGTAACAGTACGGAGGACGGCAGAGGGGGAGGAGGGCGTTGAGGTTCTTTGCCGCCGTTCCCTCGCGGATCATGATCCATTGACCGCGCGCCAGCTTGTCGAGCGCCTCCTGCGTATCGGTACATTCGTGATCGGAGCGCACGCCTGCCGCGGCATAGGCGTTCAGATCCTTGCCTCCGAGGAAGGGCGCATGACCGTCGACGATCCTGCCGTTTTCCTTCGCGTCGCTGATTTTCTTCAGAAGCCTTGCGTCTCCTTCGGTGACGCCGATCGAATTCATCACCTCGGCGAGTCCGAGGACATTTTCATGATCATAGTACGGCGCCAGATCCTCCGCCTCCAGGGCTTCGCCGCTCTCCTCCAAGGGAGCGGCAGGGACGCATGAGGGGAGGTTGAAGTAGATGTGCATATCGAGGCTTTCACATAGCTTCATGAGATAGTCGATACCTTCACGTCCGGCAACATTGGCGATCTCGTGGGGATCAGCCATGACGGCGGTGGTGCCGCAGGGCAGCGAACCGCGCTCAAACTCAGCCGGCGTCAGCAGCGTGCTTTCAAGATGCATATGACCGTCCATGAAGCCGGGGACAAGGATCTTACCGCTGACGTCTACTTCTTTAAGCCCTTCGTATCGTCCCAGTCCGACGATGTATCCGTCGGATATGGCGACGTCCTTGTGCTCGAGCTGTTCGGTAAAGACGTTCAGCACGCTGGCATTCTTCAACACCAGCTCTGCTTTTTCGCGCCCCATGGCGGCGTCAATAATTCGTTTGAGGTTCATCATGACCTCCCTTCGATGGATTAGTATTATCATATCTTTACTCTATCATCTTATCATATAATCACGCTCAGTTCAATTGTTATTTCTGCGATTCTGTTAAAGAGAGGAGGGAGCGTTGATCGTGTGATGTTGCCTGATTCGGAAAAAACATTTTCATTTCGTAAAATTATTATTGACAATTTAAGAATAAAATGCTATAATTCGACTGTTCGGTATGCGAGTGTGCTGGAATAGGCAGACAGGCACGTTTGAGGGGCGTGTGTCTTTGACGTACGGGTTCAAGTCCCGTCACTCGCACCACGAATATGAGGGTATATCCGTTTGGATATACCCTCATATTCGTTATATGCGAGTTGAGTGACGGGACTTGAAAGCCCGTTAAGAAAACAGTCCGGCGGACTGTTTTTAGGGCGTGGCGCTGATAATTGTTTAGTCAGGAGCAGCGTGCAAAAGACGAAATCTTATTTGCCTACATCTTCAGCGTAGTCACTCGCACCATCAGTTTTTCTTTCAA
>CADBUN010000109.1 GCA_902797825.1 uncultured Ruminococcus sp.
GGCTTGATGAAGGAGCGCTTCCCCAAGATCGTGAACGTCAAGTTCACCGCCCAGATGGAGCAGGAGCTCGATACCGTCGAGAGCGGCAGCATCGAGTGGGTGGATCTGCTCAGCGATTTCTATACCGATTTTGATAAAACCCTCAAAAAGGCAAAGGCCGATATGCAGGGCGTCAAGATTCAGCTCGAAGAGGATAAGACGGACATTATCTGCGAAAAATGCGGCAGACAGATGGTCGTCAAGGTCGGGCGCTACGGCAAGTTCATCGCCTGTCCCGGCTATCCCGAGTGTAAGAATGTTAAGAAATATGTGGAGAACGTGGGCGTAAAATGCCCTAAGTGCGACGGCGACGTCATCGTCAAGCGCACCGGCAAGGGTAAGGTGTTCTACGGCTGCTCCAATTATCCAAACTGCGACTTCGTATCCTGGTACGAGCCGGTTGACGAGCGCTGCCCCAACTGCGGCGACATCCTCTTTAAGCGTAAGGGCAAGAAGGGCGGCGTATTCTGCCAGCGCGAGGGCTGCGGCTATAAGAAATAAAACAGTTAGGAGTGAGGAGTTAGGAGTGAGGAGTTGAATCAACTTCCGACCGCTGACTGCTAACAATGAACAAAGTAACCATCATCGGCGCGGGTTTAGCCGGCTGTGAGGCGGCGTATCAGCTCTCAAAAAGAGGTGTTCACGTCGATCTGTATGATTCCAAGCCCCACAAGCTCAGCCCCGCCCACCATTCCGAAAAATTATGTGAGATCGTATGCTCCAATTCCTTCAAGGCGAACCGCGTTAACTCCGCGGCAGGTCTCTTGAAGGAGGAGATGCGCACCCTCGGCTCTCTGCTGCTCAGGTGTGCCGATCGCTGCGCCGTGCCTGCCGGCGGCGCGCTGGCGGTCGATCGCGCGCTGTTCTCCGACATGGTCACGAACGCGATCATGAACGATCCGCATATTACTTATATCCCCAAGGAGCTGACCGCCATCCCCGAAGAGGGCGTGGTGATTGTCGCGACCGGACCGCTGACGCACGAGGCGCTGGCTGCCGATATCGTGTCGCGCTACGGCAAGAGCCTGCGGTTCTTTGACGCGGCGGCGCCGATCGTAGCGGCGGCGTCTATCGACAGGGAACACGCGTTCTTCGAGTCGCGCTACGGCAAGGGCGGCGCGGAGGATTACCTCAACTGCCCGATGAACAAGGCGGAGTACGAGGCGTTTTACGAGGCGCTCGTGTCTGCCGAGCGCGCCCCTGTGCACGAATTCGACGTCATGAACCCCAAGGTCTATGAGGGCTGTATGCCGATCGAGGTGATGGCGCAGCGCGGTAAAGATACCGTGCGCTTCGGGCCGATGAAGCCCGTCGGTCTGCGCGATCCGCGCACCGGTCACCGTCCGTGGGCGGTCTTACAGCTCAGGAAGGAAAATGCCGCCGGGACAATGTATAACCTCGTCGGCTTCCAAACGAACCTGAAATTCGGCGAGCAAAAGCGCGTGTTCTCTATGATCCCTGCCCTGCATGACGCAGAATTCCTGCGCTACGGGGTGATGCACCGCAACACCTTCATCGACTCGCCGCGTATCCTTAACTCGGATTATTCTGATAAAGAAAATAAAAACCGCTTCTTCGCCGGTCAGCTTACCGGCGTCGAGGGTTATATGGAAAGCGCCTCCTCGGGGCTTCTCTGCGGCATCAACGCCGCGAGGCTGCTGTGCGGCCGTGCGACGGTCACCCTGCCCCCAACGACCATGATGGGCGCGATGGCGCGCTATATCAGCGATCCCTTCGTGACCGATTTTCAGCCGATGGGCGCGAACTTCGGCATCCTGCCGGAGCTGCCAAACCGTCCGCGCGATAAGGCGGAACGCGGACAAGCCTACGCCGACCGCGCGCTTGCCGATTTGAAGCGATTTATGGAGGAGAACGAAATAGACTCCCTTTCCTAAGGGAGGCGGCGCGAAGAGCCGGAGGGTTGCCGACAACAAGGATGTTGCATGAACGAAAAAGCAGCCCCGGTCTCCTGCGACGACAGCCCGCTTAGGATGAAGATTTAGAAGTTTTAATAGATAAGGAAATGGTATTATGAAAATCATCATTGACGCCTTTGGCGGCGATCACGCGCCCCTCGAGATCATCAAGGGCGCGGTAGACGCAAAAAACGAATACGGCGTGGAGATTCTCCTCGTCGGCGCTGAGGACACGATCCGCAAGGTAGCGGCTGACAATCAGATCAGCCTTGACGGTGTCGCGATTCATCATGCGCCCGATATTTTTACCAACAACGATCAGCCCGCCTCCATCCGCACCAAGGCGAAGGCGAATACCTCGCTGGCGGCTGGCTTCCGCCTGCTCAAGGACGGCGCAGGCGACGCCTTCCTCTCCGCCGGCAACTCCGGCGCGATCGGCGCCGGCTCGATGTTCATCGTCAAGCGCATCAAGGGCGTCAAGCGCGTCGCGTTCGCGCCTGTCATCCCGACCGTCAACGGTAAGGCGATGGTGATCGACAGCGGCATCAATACCGATGTCCGCCCCACGGTGCTCCGGCAGTTCGCCCTGATGGGCTCCGCGTATATGAACAAGGTCATGGGCGTTGAGAATCCGCGCGTCGGACTCGCCAACGTCGGTACCGAGGAGCATAAGGGCGACGAGCTCAGACAGGAGACCTACAAGCTCCTGCAAAAAGCCCCCGTCAACTTTATCGGCAATATCGAGGGCAGAGACGTCCCCCTCGACGGCGCGGACGTCGTGGTCTGCGACGGCTTCACCGGCAACATGATCATCAAAACCTATGAGGGCGTCGCGCTGGCGCTGCTCGGCAAGATCAAGGGCATCTTTACCAAGAATTTGAAGAATAAGCTTGCCGCCGCGCTCGTGCTCGGCGATATGAAAGACTTTAAGAAAGAGATGGATCTGGACGAATTCGGCGGCACCGCCGTGCTCGGCTGTGCCAAGCCCGTATTCAAGGCGCACGGCAACGCGAACGCCAAGACCATCAAGAACGCCGTTCGCGTCTGCAGGGACTATGTCAACAGCGGCATCATCGCGACCGTTACCGAAGCGATGCAAACCATCGACGACGGGGAAGAGGACGCGTGATGAAGGATCTGCAGCAAGCCATCGGCTATACGTTCCAAAACCCCTCGCTGCTCACCGAAGCGATGACGCATTCCTCCTACGCGCATGAGCAGCATAAGAATATGAAATACAACGAGCGTCTCGAGTTTCTCGGCGACGCGGTGCTGTCGATCGTCGTGTCCGACTATATCTACCAGCACTGTCCCAACCTCCCCGAGGGCGAGCTGACCAAGCTGCGCGCTTCGCTGGTATGCGAAAAGAGCCTGTTTGATTTTGCTAAGCAGATCAACCTCGGCGCCTACCTGCGCCTGTCGAACGGCGAACGCCGCAACGGCGGCGCCAAGCGCCCCTCGATCGTCTCCGACGCGTTTGAGGCGCTGATCGCCGCGATCTATCTCGACGGCGGGATCGAAGCCGCGCGGCGGCATATCCTGCGGTTTGTGATCCCCGAGATCGAGCACCATAAAAATCACTCCTTCAAGGACTACAAAACCGCCTTGCAGGAGATTATCCAGAAGAATCCCGGCGAGAAGCTCGAGTATCATCTGGTGGGCTCCACCGGCCCCGATCACGACAAGCACTTTAAGGTCGAGGTCTGCCTGAACTCCAACGTCATCGGCAGGGGAGGCGGCCGCTCCAAAAAGGAAGCGGAGCAGCAGGCGGCGCGCGAAGCACTGGAGCTGATGGGCTATTAAGCACGCAAACGTCGCCCTGTTCATCCCCTTCAACGGCTGTCCGCACCGATGCTCCTTCTGTGACCAGCGCCGTATCACCGGCAGGGTACATCAGCCGACGCCGGAGGATGTCGAAAACGCGGTCAAATCCGCGCTTACTTCTTTAAAAGAAAATTCATATCACAGTGAAATCGCCTTCTTCGGCGGTTCCTTTACCGCGCTCGACCGCGGCTATCTGCTGTCGCTGCTCGAAGCGACCGTCCCGTATATCGACCGCTTCAAGGGCGTCCGCGTCTCTACCCGTCCCGATTGTATCGACGACGAGATCCTCGCTTTGTTACGGCGCTATCGCGTCAGCGCGATCGAGCTCGGCGCCCAGAGCATGAGCGATACGGTGCTGCGCGTGAACGACCGCGGTCATACCGCCGCGGATGTGCGCGCGGCGGCACAGAGGATCAGGGCGTTCGGCTTTGAACTGGGGCTCCAGATGATGACCGGGCTGTACGGCAGTTCGGACGCGCTGGATCTCAAAACGGCGGAAGCCTTTCTCTCCCTGCACCCCGATACCGTGCGGATCTATCCGACGATCGTGATGGAGGGAACGCCCCTTGCCGCGCTGTACCGCTCGGGCGCTTATCGCCCCCAAACCCTCGGGGAAGCCGTCGCCCTGTGCGCCCGGCTGATTCCGCTGTTTGAAGCCCACGGCGTCCGTGTGATCCGCGTCGGGCTGCACGACAGCGAGAGCCTGAGGGAGAGCCGCCTGGCGGGGCCGTATCATCCCGCCTTCCGCGAGCTGTGCGAAAGCCGCATCATGCTCGAAACGGCAACGGCGCTTTTGCGTGACAAAGCCCCCGGCGCCTACACCGTGCGCGTGTCGCCGCAAAGCCGCTCCAAGATGACCGGCAACAAAAAAACCAACCTCATCGCCCTGCGGGAGCTGGGCTATGATATTACTATTCAGGAGGATGACCGATTAAACAAGCTGGACGTTATCCTCTAACGCAAAAGGAGTTATCATGCTCTTAAAATCTCTCGAATTACAAGGCTTCAAGACCTTTCCCGATAAAACCAAGCTGACCTTCGACCGCGGCATCACCTCCGTCGTCGGCCCCAACGGCTCCGGCAAGTCGAATATCTCCGACGCGATCCGCTGGGTGCTCGGTGAACAGAGCGCCAAATCCCTGCGCTGCTCCAAGATGGAGGACGTGGTCTTTAACGGTACCGACCGCCGCAAGCGCCAGGGCTATGCCGAGGTCACGCTGACCATCGACAATTCCGACCGCAGCCTGCCCTACGGCGGCGACGACGTCGCGGTTACGCGCCGCTACTATCGCTCCGGCGAGTCAGAGTACCTGATCAACAAGGCTTCCGTTCGCCTTAAGGATATCCACGAGCTGTTCATGGATACCGGCCTCGGGCGCGACGGCTACAGCATGATCGGTCAGGGCAAGATTGACTCGATCGTCGCCTCCAAGAGCGAGGACAGGCGCGAAATTTTCGAAGAAGCCGCCGGTATCTCGCGCTACCGCTACCGCAAAACGGAGGCGGAGCGCAAGCTCATGCATACCGAAGAGAATCTCCTGCGCCTGCGCGATATCGTCACCGAGCTGGAGGACAGGGTAGAGCCCCTGCGCGTCCAGTCCGAGAAGGCACAGCAATTCCTGACCTACAGCGGCGAAAAGCGCGGTCTCGAGATCGCCCTTTGGCTCGATACGCTGGACAAAAGCGCCGCCGTCCTGCGCGATCACGAGGATAAGATCGCGATCGCCAAGAGCCAGTATGAGGAAGCGGACGAAGCCCTGCGCTCCATCGCTTCCCAAACCGAAGAAATCTATCTCCAAAACGGCAGGATGAGCTCCCGGATCGAACAGGCGCGCGCCGCGTCGTCGTTGTTTGAGACGCAGATCGCCGCGAAGAACGCCGAGATCTCCGTCGCCGAAAACGATATCCTGCATCACCGCGAGAATATCGAACGCATCCTCAGCGAGATCGAAAGAGCGGAGAGCTCGACCGTCGATATCAAGAAGGTCGTCGAGACCAAGCTCAGTGAGATCGACGCCCTGCGTGAAGAAATCCTCAAAAAGCAGAGCGATTATAACGCGGTCTCCGTCGAGCTGAACACCATCAATAACGACGCCTCGCGCTCCAACGACGAGCTGCAAAAGCTCTCGGCGGCGATTGCCTCGCTGTCCCAGCGGCTGGCGGATGTGCGCGTCACCGATATCACCGGCGCGACCGCGATCGAAGAGCTGGAGGCGCGCGCGCAGGCGCTTGGGGAGAGCAGCGAGACCAAGCGCGCCCAGCAGGACGATCTTCTTTCGATAAAAGAAAATTACGAACAACAGATTAAGAAGGCGGAGGATCAAATCGCCGCCTGCGGCAACGCGATCGACGGGCTGGAGATGAAGCTGCAGTCCCGCGCGGCAAAGCGCGACGAGCTTTATCAAGCCGCCGAGAGGCTGCGCCTTGACGCCGAGGAAACGGCGCGTCGGGCAAAGCTCTTGTCCGACCTGTCGGCAAACTTCGAGGGCTTCTACAACAGCGTCCGCATCGTGATGAAGGAGGCGAAGGCAGGGAGGCTGGGCGGTATCTGCGGCCCCGTCACCACGCTGATTAAGGTGCCGTCTGACTATAATATCGCGATGGAGGTCGCCTTAGGCGCGAAGATGCAGCATATTGTCGTCAACTCCGATTCCGACGCGAAGCGCGCGATCGAGCTGCTCAAAAAGCGCGACGGCGGCAGGGCTACCTTCCTGCCGATTTCGACCATCCGTCCCCGTACCCTCGACGAAAAGGGGCTCGACGACTGCTACGGCTTCCTCGGGATCGCGTCCGACCTTTGCTCCACCGAGCCGAAATACGAGAACATCCTGCGTAACCTGCTCGGGCGGATTGTAATCGCCGAGGACCTCTCTGCCGCTTCGGCAATCGCCAAGCGCTACGGCTACCGCTTCCAGGTCGTCACCCTCGACGGTCAGGTCATCAACGCCGGCGGTTCCTTCACCGGCGGCTCCCGTGCCAAGAATTCGGGACTCCTCTCGCGTGAGAGCGAGATCGACCGGCTCCGTCAGCAGGCGGCGGTACTCAGCGAAAAGGCGCAGGACGCCGCCGCCCGGCTCACCGAGGCAGAGAGCCGTTACGCAAAGGTCGAAGCCGACCTGCTCGGCACCCGTGCCGATTTGACCAATACACAGAACGAAAAGGTGCGCCTGAGCGCCGAGTACAACGCTTGCTTAAGCGAGCTTGCCGGCGTGAGCCGCGATCTCGAGGAGATCGAGCGCGAGCTGTCCTCAGGCGCCGGGAAGATCAGTGAAGCCAAGGCGTCCAGAGAGCTGGCGCAGAAGGACATGATCCGCTTCAACGCCGAGATCGAGTCCACCGAGCTCAAGATCAAACAGCTCACCGGTTCGCGTGATGAAATGGCGCAGAAGCGCGAAGCCTGCGCCGACCGTCTGCAGCAGCTGCGGCTGGATATCCTGGGGCTGGAGAAGGACGTCGATACCCGTAAGGCGGAGATTGCCTCCGCCGAATCGACCGGCTCCGACCAACAGCAGCGGATCGAAGAGCTGCACCGGGAGCAAGCCGATTATGAACAACATATTTCTGAAATAGAAAATAAAATCACTGCCATGCGCGCCGAGATCGACAGCCTGACCGAACGGCAGGCGCAGTCAGCCGCCGAGATCGAGCGGCTCAATCAGGAGAAGCTCGATCTCGAGAAGAGCTCCGTATCGCTTCGACAGCTCGAGCGCGACAAGACCGCCGAGCGCGAGCACGCCTCCAACGAATTCTCGCGTCTCGAAGAGCGCAAGGCAGGCAAACAGAAGGAGTTCGACGATATTATCGCGAAGCTCTGGGAGGAATACGAGTTGACGCGCCATGAGGCGGAGCAGCAGGCGGTCGAGATCGACAACCTCACCGAGGCGCGGTCGCGTCTGAGTACCCTGAAAAGCAAGATCAAGGCGCTGGGCAGCGTGAACACCGCCGCGATCGAAGAGTATAAGGAGGTATCCGAGCGGTACACCTTTATGAAAACCCAGGTGGACGACGTCGAAAAGTCCAAGAAGGAGATCGAGAACCTGATCGTCAGCCTGACCAAGCAGATGAAGGAGGTCTTTGTCGATTCGTTCGCCGAGATCAACAAGAACTTCACTCTGACGTTCAAGGAGCTGTTCGGCGGCGGCGAAGCGCATCTGGAGCTGTCCGATCCCGAGAACATCCTGACCTCGGGCATCGACATCATCGTCCATCCCCCCGGCAAGATCGTCGTCCATCTGGAGGCGCTCTCCGGCGGCGAAAAGGCGCTGGTCGCCATCGCGCTGTACTTCGCCATCATGAAGGTGCGCCCGGCGCCCTTCTGTGTGATGGACGAGATCGAAGCGGCGCTGGACGAGGTCAACGTCGATCGCTTCGCAAGCTACCTGCGCAACCTGACCGAAAGCACCCAGTTCATCCTCATTACCCACCGCCGCGGCACGATGGAAGAGGCGGACGTCCTCTACGGCGTGACCATGCAGGACGAGGGCATCTCCAAGCTCCTCGAGCTGCGCGCGAGCGAGGTAGCGGCGAAGCTGGGCATGAAGGCGAACTGACCGCTTGTTCAGTGAGGAGTGAGGAGTGAGGAGTGAGGAGTTTCGGGAGGGCGTTGCCCTCACCCGGATTCCTCATTACCGGCTGCCGGAGAAGGATAGCGTTGCGATTATCAAAAACGCAAGATTGAATAGAAAGGCTTCTGCCATGCGGACGATCCATGAGGTCTCCCCGCTGGGGAGGTGTCATCCGCAGGATGACAGAGGGGTGCCGTCTCCGGCTGAGGAACGTCCCTACAATTCCACTAA
>CADBUN010000110.1 GCA_902797825.1 uncultured Ruminococcus sp.
ATAGCTTTGTTGAGCTCCTTGACAGGCGCCAGCCTGCCTGCGTCACTCGCCTCGCTCTGCGAAATTTATCACTAATATCTGATTAAATCTTTTTACCAAGGATTAGTATAAAATGATACAGTTGATTTGAGGCAGGATGACGCCCGGTTTATCTCAACCGAAGAAAAGAGAGAAAGGTTTTTTTAATTAACAAGGCTGATGTGTGAAGTAATCGTAATCGCGTCCGGCAAGGGCGGTACAGGCAAGACGACGGTCTGCACCGGCTTGGCGGTGGCGCTGGCTAAAGCGAAAAATAAGGTTTTGATCATCGACTGCGACAGCGGTATGCGCGGCGTGGATTTGATGCTGGGGATCTCTGACCGGCTGGTCTATGATATCTCCGACGTCATCAGCGGCGCCTGTGAATATGCCGACGCGCTGTATCGTGTTGAGGGCGATTTTGAGCTGTACAGCATCGCCGCTCCCCTGTATGCCGATGACGAGGTCAGCCCCTCGCTGATCAGGCGCTTTGTCGATCAGGTCAGGGAGGAGTATGACTATATCCTCATTGATTCTCCCGCCGGAACCGGCTCGGGCTTTTATGCCGCGGCGAACGCGGCGGATCGGGCGCTGGTGGTGATCAACGCCGAGCCGATCAGCATCCGCGGCTGTAAGAATATCTCTTATCGCCTGCGTGAGCTCAAGATGACCGATTGCAGGCTGATTATCAATCGCTTTGATAAAAAGAGATTCTTTGATATGGGGCTGTACCGCGACCTCGACGAGGTGATCGACGAGGCAGGGATGAGGCTGATCGGGCTGATTCCCGAGGACATGAGGGTGATCGCCCTGTCCCAGCGCGGCGCGCTGGCGCACAACTGGTCACAGACAGCCGTGATTTTCGATACCATCGTCAAACGTCTGGAAGGCGTTGACGTACCGATAGTAGTCAAATAACCGTTAGCAGGATTATGTGGAGGTGCGTATGAATATTGCCATAATCGCTCATGATGAAAAGAAAGAATTGATGGTACAGTTTTGCATTGCTTACTGTGGCGTGCTGAGCAGGAACAAAATGTGCGCGACCGGTACGACCGGCAAGATGGTCTCTGAGGCGACCGGACTGGAGATCCAGACCTTCCTCGGCGGCTCACAGGGCGGCGACCAGCAGATCGCCGCGCGGATCGCTTGCAACGAGATTGATATGCTGATATTCTTCCGCGATCCGCTGACGCCGAAGCCGCATGAACCGAACGATATTAACCTGCTGCGCCTTTGTGATATGCACAACATCCCCGTTGCGACGAATATCGCGACGGCAGAGGTGCTGATTCACGGCTTGGAGCGCGGCGATCTCGACTGGAGAAATATCGTCAGATAAAGAAGAGAACGCTCTGTCAAGTGAGGACTCTTCGTATAAATTTCGGATAAAATCGAAAACAAAACCGCAGCGGAGCGTTCCGCTGCGGTTTTTTAGTGGATGGATATTTCGTATAAGTCTGATTTCTGATTTTCCGGCTATTCTTCGCCGTCCGTCGGGATCACGGGCATGGAGAACCAGAAGTCGGAGCCTTCGCCGACGGTAGATTCAACGCCGAAATCAGCGTCATGCGCGACCAGGATATTCTTGACGATCGAAAGCCCCAGCCCGGTGCCGATCTTGGCGCGGCGGTGCTCTTCGTTCACGCGGTAATAGCGATCCCAGATATAGGCGAGCTTTTCGTCGGGGATGCCCTCGCCGTGGTCGATCACCTCGACGCGCACGCGCTCCTCCTGCACCGTCTGGCGTACGATCACGGTTTTATCCTCGCCGATATAGTTAATCGCGTTGTTGATCAGGTTATACAGCACCTGCGTGATACGCAGCTCGTCGCCCATGACAAATACCTCGCCGGTATGCTCAAAGAGAATATTCAGACCGTCGTTCTCGATCAGCTTGGTGTAGCGGGCAAAGATGCTTTCGATACACTTGGTCAGCGAGAACGGCGCTTTTTTGATGTCGGCGGTGTTACTCTGCAAACGCGAGATATCGAGCAGGTCGGTGACAAGCGAGTTCAGCCGCGTCGCCTCATCCACGATGATCTGGATGTTATCGGGCGTCATCTCGCCGGGTAGGTCGCGCATCACCTCGCCGTAGCCGATGATCATCGTCAGCGGCGTGCGCAGGTCGTGCGAGATATTGGCGATCAGCTCCTTTTGCAGCGAATCGACCTTTTTCAGCTCGCCTGCGGCATAGGTGAGGGTAGCGTTCAGCTCGGTGATCTCGCGGTACCGCCCTCCCTCAAAGGTGATGTCATAATCCTGTTTTGCCAGCGACTTGGCTTTTTCGTTGGTTTCGGAGATGGGGCGCGCGATCATCTTGCCCACCATCACGGCGATCACGATGCTCAGCACCACGATCACGGCGGTCATGATGATCAGCTGATACCGCAGGGTATCAACCACGCTGTTGACGGGGGTGATCTGGCTCTCGACGATGATCAGCCGCTCGCCCTCGGCGGTATTGACGATCATCGAATAGGCGAGATTCTCCGAGAACGGGCGCTCGAGCGAGGGCTCGCGCAGCTGGTTTCTTTCATCGTCGGACGCGGTGGAGGCGTTCCCGTCAAAGGCGTCGATGAATTTGTCAGCGTCCGGCTTGAAGAAGTGATCCTCACGGTGAATTTGGGTGATGGTCGCGTTTTCGCCGCCGTTGTCAGCCGCCTTTTGATACAGCGAATAAACCGAACTCATCGAGATATCGGAGCGAAAGCCCGGCTGGTTCGACGAGGAATAGGTACAGATAAAGGTCGGGGAGCCGGTGTCATACACGCCGACGATCATCGAGTTTTGTTCCTCGATTTCGCCGACCAGCTCGTCGAAGCTCTCTGATCCGAGATAATCCGACAGCGAATAGGCACAGCGCTTGACCTGCATTGTTTTGATGCTCTTGTAAAAGGATTCCAGAAACACGGTCTGGAACAGCCACAGCACCGTCAGCAGCAGCGCCGAAAAGATCAGGAAGCCGATCGCGAGATGAACGCGCAGCGGCAGCTTCTTCTTAGGTTTCAAAACGATAACCAACTCCTCTGAGGGTGACGATCAGCTTCGCGTAATCGCCCAGGCTCTTTCTGAGTAATTTGATATGTGTGTCGAGGGTACGGTCGTCTCCGAAGAAATCATAGCCCCAGACCTTGGAGATCAGCTGTTCACGGGTGAGGGCGATGCCCTTGTTGTTGACCATGTAGAACAGCAGCTCATATTCGCGCGGCGTGAGCTGAACCCGTTCGCCGTCTACGGTGACGACGCGCGCGGCATAGTCGATCGTCAGCCCCTGATAAACGAAATTCGATTTGCTGTCGTCCTTATCGTCGGAAGCCGTCCGCCGCAGCACCGCCGCGACGCGCATCATCAGCTCCTTCGGGGAGAAGGGCTTGACGACATAATCATCGACGCCCGATTCGAAGCCCGACAGGCGGTCGTATTCTTCGCCGCGCGCCGAGAGCATG
>CADBUN010000111.1 GCA_902797825.1 uncultured Ruminococcus sp.
CGGAGATGGTCAACGTCAACAGCCGCCTGTATGAAGAGCATCCCGACTGGGTGATGGAAAGAAACGGTCATTTGCACAGCGAGGGGCGGCATCAGCGCGTCCTCGACCTGTGCAATCCGGCGGTGACGGACTGGATGATCGAGACGATGAGCGCGGTTTTTTCCTCCGGCAAAATCTCCTATGTCAAATGGGACATGAACCGTATCTTCTCGGACGTATACTCGCCCTATCTGACGGCAAAGCGTCAGGGCGAGGTCGCTCACCGCTACATCCTCGGCTTATATCATGTCATGCGCACGCTGACGAGCCGCTTTCCGCATATTCTCTTCGAGGGCTGCGCCTCGGGCGGCAACCGCTTTGACCTGGGGATCCTGAGCTTCTTCCCTCAAATCTGGGCGAGCGATAATACCGACGGGCTGTGCCGCACGCATATCCAGGAGGGCTACAGCTACGGCTATCCACAGTGCTGTATCGGGGCGCACGTTTCCGCCAGCCCCAACCACCAGACGCTTCGCTCCGCTCCGGCAGAAACACGCTTCAACGTCGCGGCGTTCGGCGCGCTGGGCTATGAGCTGAATATCGGCGACCTGCTCCCGAAGGAGAAGGAAAAGATTCGGCTGCAAATCACCCTCTTCAAGGTGTGGCGCGATGTGCTGCAGTTCGGTCAGCTCTACCGCGTCCGCACCGGTAATATCCACGAATGGATCTGTGTCAGCGAGGACAAAACGCGCGCCGTGGGGATGTTCATGCAGGAGCTGGTGCAGCCGAACGAACAGGCTCACCGCTTTTACTGTAAGGGACTCGAGCCCGACCGCACCTACCGCTTCCACAGCATCCCCGATAAGATCAACATCAAGCTCTTCGGCAGCCTGATCAACACCATGGCTCCGATCCACATCCGCCAGAACGGCGTGCTGCACCATCTCATCGCGCGCTTTGTCACCATGGGCGGCGAGACGGAGGATTATACGGCGAAGGGCTCGGTGCTGATGAACGCCGGCGTTGCGCTCAGACAGCAGTTCTCGGGCACCGGCTACAACGAGAACGTGAGAATCTTTCCGGATTTTGCTTCGCGGATGTACTTCGTCGAGGCGATCGACTGAATAGGCTTGTTTCATTCATGACAAATGTCAACTGACGGAATATTCGCCTAAGAGGATGAATCCTCTCCTACGGGCTTTGATGAGGCAAGCCGCGAGGTATGCCGCCTTTTTAATCGGTTGAGATTGCCACAGCCCCTAAAGGGGCTTCGCAATGACTGTTTTTCATGCGCCGGATATCGGCGGTTGTATATGGATCAAGAAAGCCCTTCCGCAACGGGAAGGGCTTCTTCATACTCAAAACTCATTAAGCGATTTAAATAGCAGGTGAATTAAAAGATTGAGATCGTCGGGTTAGCGTCGGGCGTCAGCCACTGCAGGATAACCTCGAGGGCACTTTGGGCGATACCGACGCCGCCGTAGGTGGGCTCGTTCGCCGCGTGCAGGAAGCGCGCGCAGCCACGGGCAGGATCAACGGGATTGCGGTTATAATCGAACACAAGCGCGTAGGGATAGCTCTTGGTATACTCACAGAGCTGTTGACAGCTCGCATAATCCGCTACCGTGGAGCCGGCTTCGATCATGCGGTTATAGTTCACCGAAGCAGGATCGGTCACCCACTGGCTGTAGATGGTGACCGCCGAATACTCGAAGGCGGTGCCGGGGTTGGGATTGTTGCCGAAGGCGAACTCGAACCGGAAGGTACCGATCGGCGTCGTATCATCGGCAGGTCCGACATTCGCCGAAACGCCGCCCGTACCGACAAAGCCCGGCAGCACATCATACTTCGGCGCCCACTTACCGCTCGTATCCTTTTCATAGCAATAGACCTTGGCGGACGTACCGGCGCTCTCGACAAAGATCATCTGAGAGCCGTTGAGCTGATCCGCCTTGAGACCTGCCGCGGTCAGCAGGCGGTTGAACTCGTCGCCCTGCTCCACCGGCAGCGTCTCCGCCTCGGTTGGCGCGGGCTCCGGCTCAGTCGGCGACTCAGTCGGCGGCTCCGGCTCAGGCTCGGTCGCAAGCACCACGCCCATCGTCTCGCTTTGGGGCAGCGGCAGCGCCGCAGGATGGAAGGTGTTGTCGAGGAAGGTATAGATACGATCGCCGAAGGTGAATACCAGTACCAGCGACGCTAAAATCAGGAAGGTCGCGATCCCGATCAGGATCGGCGTACGATTCCCCGAGCCGGTACGCTTGGTTTTATAATTATGAGGGCTGTGATAGCGGGATTTGTATCTCCTGCGGTTGCCCGTTTTATTGTTCTTATATGCCATAGATACCCCTTTTTTCAGGTCATGATTACTGTTTTTAGAATGCGTCCTTACAGGAATCTCAGCAGCAGCGCCGTGGTATTATCGACGCCGCCCTTGTCGAGCGCCGCGTCCACCAGCGCGCGCACCAGCACGTCAACATCCATCCTGTCGTCGATGATCCGGCAGATCTCGTCGTCAGAGAGCATATCCGTCACGCCGTCGGAACAGAGCAGGAACATATCGCCGGGCTTATACTTGCCCTTTGCGGCATAGGGAGAGGGTTCATATCCCTCCGGCATCCCCAAAAACTGGGTGATCGCGTTGCCGCCGCGAACCGGCAAGATATGATCCTCGGATATCTGCCGAAGCTCGTGGGAGGAAAGCTTGTAGATACGGCTGTCGCCGGAGTTGAGGATATACACATCCTCCCCCGCGACCTGCAGCATCGCCGCCGTCGTACCCATCAGCACAAGCGAGCGCGCCTCGGTCCCCTCGCGAATTTTATCGTTGATGAAAGCGGCAAGCTCCTTGAGATACTCACCGTAGGCGTCCTTGGCGCGGGTAAAGAGCATCGCGCTGCTGGCGGCGATATACGAAGCCACCTCGCCGCACGCCTCGCCGCCCATCCCGTCAAAGACGGCAAACAGCTCGTTGGCGGCGGCGTCCGTCATGCCGCTGTGAACCGAGTCGGTCACGGCGTTGACGTCCTCGCGGATCTTACCGCAGCAGCAGTAATTATCCTCATTATTCCGTCTGACTTTTCCCGTGGCGCTGACCACGGCGTATTCGATCTTATTCTTCCGCATACGGTCACCTCTTAACGCGGCTCGGTCGCCGCTGTTACCGTTGTCGCCGTTGTCGCCGTTGTCGCCTTAGCCACCGTGAACGGCTCTGTCGGCGCAGGCGGTTCGGCTGCCTTGAGGAATTCCTTGGGCAGTACGACCTCAGCCGTGCCGAATTCGCTTAATTCACAGTACAAGCCGTATGTCCTATCCTGAGCGGTAATACTCAGGTCAAAGGTCGTCAGATAGCCGTCGGCGGTGATGAAAAAGTCCATGGTACATTTCGACTGTTCCAAAATGCTCCGGTTATTCTGGACGCTCTTGCAAAAGGCGTCATAATCCGGCGCGCTGTAGAAGGCTGACGCGCCCTCCTGCTGTACCAGATCAAAGAGCTCGTACAGGTTGATATCATAGTGGTACCGGTTGCCCTGCTCCGATTCGTCGATCGTGATCTTCGCGATCGCGCTTTCGGTAGACAGGCGCTGTTTGATCGTCGAGAGCAGAGCCGCCGACTCACGGATCGAAAACTTGGAGGTCAGTCCCGTAAAGCGCAGGAAAGCGCCGCAGTCAAAGCCGCCGCGACCGAAATCGTTGTCAAAGTCAAAGAAGTTCTGTACCATATCGGTACAGTCGTGCGTTGTCCACTGATTCTTATAAAAGTTGCCGGCTGTCGCGGTACCGCCGTCGGAGGTGACAGCGCCGGTATAGGTATAGTCGTTATAATCCGCTTCATACAGAGCTTCGACCGTGTGCTTGGCGCGATCGACCGCGATCGTCCCGTCATAGCGCATCTTATTTTCTCCGTCCTCGGTCAGGCTGATCGTATAATGGAACGGCTTGCTGAAATCCTTATACACGGCGGATGAAAACAGGTTGACCGGGTTCACGCCCCGAAAGTACATAAAAAAGATAAACACGATCACCGCTACAAGAATCGCGCCTACCCCGATGAAAATCAGGCTCTTATGAGAGCGGAGCCATTCGCGGCGGTATTCCGCGAGCTCTTCCTTCTCGATTTCCCTTCGGGTGCGCGGATCCTGCGGCTCGCTGACGTCGTTCATCTCTAATAGGTTTCTGTCATTTTCTTCCATTCAAATCTCCTCTGTCCGTATCATTTCAACCTTTGCATACTAATCCTATTATAAATATATATCGTTATTATATCAAAACAAGTATTTCCTTGTCAATACACATCAAGTATTTTCAGAAAAGTGTAAAAAGCTATTGAAATCCACCCGTTCATGATACTATAATAGAATCAGCAAACGACAGATCGTGAACGTGTACGGCTGTCGAAGAGTAATACTCAACTACTATTATGAATCAAAGCAGGTGACATTATGAAAAAAAGGCTATTATCCATCCTTCTGCTCACGGCAATGCTGCTCGGCGTTGCCTGCGGCGCGGCTTTCAGCACCGGCGCTGCCGGCAAGCCCGGAGACGTCGATAACGACGACGACGTCACGATCATTGACGTCACGCTGATCCAGCGCCATCTGGCAGACGTCATCACGCTGGATGAAGCGGCTCAAAAGCGCGGTATGGTCGCCGGTGACGACGAGCTGACCATCATCGACGCGACGCTGATCCAGCGCTACATCGCCGACGTGATCACCCGCTTCCCTGTCGAGGACATCCTGCCGACCGAGGCGCCGACCGCAGCTCCCACACAGGCGCCGACATCAGCTCCCACACAAGCGCCGACCGAGGCGCCCGATGAGGTGACCAAAGTGAAAGACAATATTACCATCTATTTTTCGAACAACAAGAACTGGTCAAAGGTTAACGCCTATATCTACAACGACAAGACCGGCGCCGCAATGAAGGCGTGGCCGGGCACGACCATGACCAACTATACCACCAACACCTACGGTGAAAAGGTCTACAGCATGACTGTCAACGCGGCGCAGTATAACCGCGTGATCTTCAACAACGGCTCCGCCCAGACCACCGACACGCCGCTGACCAAGGCAAGCTCCGGCTACTTCATCAACGGCACGTCCAACGGCAAACAGCTCGCAGGGCTCTATCCCTACGGTCAAAGCGGCGAGGGCACCATCGAGACCGTCACCATGGATTATCCCGACGGGTACAAAAAGAAGGTCTATGTATGGCTGCCCGAGGGCTATAACGCCGCCGACAAAAGCAAGAAATACCCCGTCCTCTATATGTGCGACGGTCAGAACCTTTTCGGTCAGGCAACCACCCTCTCGGGCTATGAGTGGGAGTGCGACGAGACCGCGCTCTCGCTGATGCAAAACGGCGGCGACGGCGTCATCATCGTCGGCGTAGCCTGCGGCGATACCTCCGCAAGGCGTAACCACGAGCTCACCCCGAACCTCGGTCAGCTCTCGTCCGTCGTTTCCGGCGACGCCAGCTACCGCAACGGCGGCGGCAAGGTGTTCTCCGACTTTGTCGTTGATACCGTCATGCCCTATGTCGAAGGCAAATACAACACCAATTCGATCCGCGGCGTCGCAGGCTCGTCCTCTGGCGGTATCGAGGCGTTCTATATCGGCATGGAGCACCCGGACAAGTTCCGCTATATCGGCGCCCTCTCCCCGGCGTTCATCCTCTACAACAAGGATGTATGGGACAATTATCTGAGCGCCAAGAGCTTCACGGGCGAGCTGCCGCGCGTCTACTTCTTCTGCGGCAACAGCGCGAACGACCAGCTCGAGCAGGCGCTGTATCCCAACGCAACCGCGATGGAGGGCTGGATGAAGAACCACGGCTATCCGGCGGAGAAGATGATCACCGTCACCGACGCCGACGCCACCCACAGCGAAGCCTTCTGGGCGCTGTACTTCCCCGAGATGCTGAGCTGGGGACTGGAGCTGTAACTCGAAGAACCTATGATTCATTATCTAATCGGCTTACATGATTGCACGTTCCCGAATGATGCCGGTATCGAAAATCAACGTCAAGGAGGTACTCTATGTTCTGTCGATACTGCGGAAAACCCATACCGGACGATGCTCCGTTCTGTTCTTATTGCGGAAAACAGCAATTTGAGCAACACGACCAACCAACCGCTCAGCTCACGCGCGAGCCTGAGCCAACGCCGACTTATCAACCGACTTACCAGCCGACTCAATCGACTCAACCGGCTCAACCGGCTTACCAACCGACCTATCCTCAGCAGCCATCCCCTGTCGCGAACGCTTCGCTGCGCTCGCTTCCCGTGCTGAGGAAGGAACGCTATAATTCATCGATTAAAAAGCGCTTGGTCTTTTTCATCGTGATGCTTTTTATCCTACTCGCTTTGATGCAGGTTCTGATGGTGCTTTTCTTTGTCTTAAGAGGAAACTACGTCATAGGGAGTATGTTCTCCGTAATAAGCGGTTTAACTATCTGGAGCCTCGTGATGAACTTCCTCTCCCTCAAAGCCGTCAACCATACCGAGCTGAATATTACCCAGCAGGGACTGTACGGCAGCGGAAGCAATATGCGGTACAATAAGGTGATCCCCTTCGAGCTTGAATACAGCCGGATCGCGAAGGTCAGCAGCTTGCCGAAGCATCTGGTGATCACAACACACGAATCGGTGTATTATGTATTGATCCCGGAGCCGCAGATCGTAGAAGCCTATATCGACGACGTCATGCGCGAATACGCCGGGCGATAAACAAAAGATCGCCGGGCGACAAACAAAAGATAAGAGGTACTGATGAACGTCAGTACCTCTTTTTTACAGCGATTCAACTGTCTTGCTACGATTCAATCATGGTCAAATGCCTGAGCATCCGCTGATCTCGTCAAAATGAAATCAAAGCTTCGGACCTGCCTCTACCAGCGCCTTGCCGGCGTCGTTGGTCGTATACTTCTTGAAGTTCTTGATGAATCTCTCGGCGAGATCCTTTGCCTTCGCGTCCCACTCGGAGGGATCGGCATAGGTGTCTCGGGGATCGAGGATGCCGGTATCCACGCCGGGCAGCTCGGTCGGAACCTCAAAGTTGAAGTAAGGGATGGTCTTGGTGGGAGCGGACTTGATATCGCCGCCTAAGATCGCGTCGATGATGCCGCGGGTATCCTTGATGGTGATACGCTTGCCGGTACCGTTCCAGCCGGTATTGACCAGATACGCCTTGGCGCCGCTCTGTTCCATGCGCTTGACGAGCTCCTCGGCATACTTGGTCGGATGCAGCTCGAGGAACGCCTGACCGAAGCAGGCGGAGAAGGTCGGGGTGGGCTCGGTGATGCCGCGCTCGGTGCCCGCGAGCTTAGCGGTAAAGCCGGAGAGGAAGTAATACTGGCACTGTTCGGGCGTCAGGATCGATACGGGAGGCAGCACGCCGAACGCGTCGGCGGACAGGAAGATGACGTTCTCGGCGGCAGGGCCGGAAGAGATCTTGTTGACGTTCTTGGCGATCTTCTCGATATGCTCGATCGGATAAGAGACACGGGTGTTCTCGGTCACGCTCTTGTCGTCGAAGTCGATCTTGCCGTTATCGTCTACGGTAACGTTCTCGAGCAGCGCGTCGCGGCGAATGGCGTTATAGATATCGGGCTCGGATTCCTTATCCAGACCGATAACCTTCGCGTAGCAGCCGCCCTCGAAGTTAAAGACGCCGTTATCGTCCCAGCCGTGCTCGTCATCGCCGATCAACAGGCGCTTGGGATCGGTAGAGAGCGTCGTCTTGCCGGTGCCGGACAGACCGAAGAAGATCGCGGTATTCTCACCCTCCATATCGGTGTTGGCGGAGCAGTGCATGGAAGCGATACCCTGCAGGGGCAGATAGTAGTTCATCATGCTGAACATACCCTTCTTCATCTCGCCGCCGTACCAGGTGTTCAGGATAACCTGCTCGCGCGAGGTAACGTTGAACAGGACAGCCGTCTCGGAGTTCAGTCCGAGCTCCTTAAAGTTCTCTACCTTCGCCTTGGAGGCGTTGTAGACGGTGAAGTCGGGCGTAAAGCTCTCCTGCTCCTCAGCGGTGGGCATGATGAACATATTCTTGACAAAGTGCGCCTGCCACGCCACCTCCATGATGAAGCGGATCGCCATACGGGTATCCTTGTTGGCGCCGCAGAAGCAGTCTACAACATAGAGCTTCTTGCCGGAGAGCTCCTTAAGCGCGAGCTTCTTGCACGCGTCCCAGGTCTCGACAGAAGCAGGATGGTTATCGTTGGGATATTCGGGGGTGGTCCACCATACGGTGTCCTTGGAAGTTTCATCCATGACGATGAACTTATCTTTAGGCGAACGGCCGGTGTAGATACCGGTCATTACGTTAACAGCGCCCAGCTCGGTCAGCTGACCTTTGTCGAAGCCGGTCAGCGCCGGAGCCGTCTCATCCTCAAAAAGCTGTTCGTATGAAGGATTGTAGACAATCTCGCCGACGTCCTGAATCCCATACTTGGTTAAATCAATAGACATAATATACCTCCTGTGGGGAATGGATAAACCATGTGTCCCCCATATCATTTTACAGGATAAATTATCCTATATTTCCTCTCAAAAGTCAAGTAGGCGAAAGAAATAAACCGAATTTGGTTGACAAATACCCCTCGGGGGTATATAATAGGAACATAAATACCCCGAGGGGGTATCAGGGAGGTAACCTCATGCCGTGTGAAAAGTGCTTGTCATCCAAAACAACCGCGCGTACCGAAGAGGAAAAGAAAAGGCTGATTAACCGTCTTGCCCGGATCGAGGGACAGATTCGCGGCATCCGAAATCTCGTGGAAAACGACGCCTACTGCGTCGATATTCTCACCCAGAGCGCCGCGGCGAAGAGTGCGTTTTCCGCCTTTAACCGGGAGTTGCTGCGCCGCCATATCGAGGGCTGTGTCGTGCGGGACATCAAAAACGATGAAGCCGACCTCGACGAGCTGATGGACATTATCGGGAAGCTGATGAAATGATAGGCTCCCTTTCCCGAGGGAGCTGTCACAGGGCGCTTGCGTCACGGTGACTGAGGGTTGAAAAACTGTATTTGAGATAACCATTTATCTTACCACACGTGACAACCCTCCGCCCCCTTTCGGGGCGCCTCCCTTCGAAAAGGGAGGCAAAAAGGAGGATTTATATGGAACGATACGATGTAGGCGGTATGAGCTGTGCGGCGTGCTCGGCGCGCGTCGAGAAAGCGGTCGGCGGCGTCGAGGGCGTCGCGTCCTGCTCGGTCAGCCTGCTGACAAATTCGATGACGGTCGAGGGCAGCGCCTCCCCCGACGCGATCATCCGCGCGGTCGAACAGGCAGGCTATACCGCGTCGCCGCAAAATGCCGCCAAAAGCAAAAATCAACCCGTCAGGCTCGAAAAGCCCAACGAGGTTAAGCCGCTGTTACAGCGCTTTTTCACTTCGCTGTGCCTGCTGCTCGTGCTGATGTACTTTTCGATGGGACACGTGATGTGGGGCTTTCCCCTGCCCGCGTTCTTTACGCATAACCCCGTCGCGGTCGCGCTGGTACAGCTGCTGCTGTGTACGGCGGTGATGATGATCAACAAGCGGTTTTTCATCAGCGGCTTTAGGGGGCTGCTCCACCGCGCGCCGAACATGGATACGCTGGTATCCCTCGGCTCGGCGGCAAGCTATGTCTGGAGCGTGTATGAGCTCTTTATGATGACGGCGGCACAGGGCGAAGCGCAGGCGCACCTGCTGCACGGGTTGTACTTCGAATCCGCCGCGATGATCCTCGTGCTGATCACGCTGGGAAAGATTCTCGAAGCCCACAGCAAGGGCAAGACCACCGACGCCCTGCGGTCGCTGATGGATCTTTCGCCGAAAACCGCCGTCGTCGAACGCGGCGGTAAGGAAAGCGAGGTTCCGATCGAGGAAGTGCAGATCGGCGATATCTTCCTCCTGAAGCCGGGGATGAGCGTCCCGGTGGACGGCGTCGTTCTCGAGGGAGAAAGCGCCGTGGATGAAAGCATGCTCACCGGAGAGAGTCTCCCGGTCGAGAAAGTGGCGAACGCGCAGGTATATTCCGCCACAATGAACCAAAGCGGCTTTTTGAAATGCCGCGCGACGCGTGTCGGCGAGGATACCACCCTCAGTCAGATCATCCGCACGGTGTATGAGGCGAGCGCTACCAAGGCGCCTATCGCCCGGATCGCCGATCGGGTATCGGGTATCTTCGTGCCGGTAGTGATGGGGATCGCGCTGGTCACGCTGATCGTCTGGCTGTTGACCGGCGCCGCCTTCCCCTATGCCTTAGAGCGCGGTATCTCGGTGCTGGTCATCAGCTGTCCCTGCGCGCTCGGGCTGGCAACCCCCGTCTCGATCATGGTAGGCAACGGCGTCGGCGCGAAGGCAGGCATCCTCTTCAAGAATGCCGAAGCGCTGGAGACCGCCGGCAAAACACAGATCATCGCCCTCGACAAAACCGGCACCGTCACCAAGGGCGCGCCGCAGGTCACGGATATCTTCCCTGCCGACGGCGTATCCGAGGGCGAGCTGCTGCAAACCGCTTGCAGCATCGAACGGCTCAGCTCCCATCCCCTCGCGGCGGCAGTCACCGCCTGTGCGCAGGAAAAAGGGATCGTGCCGGTTGACTGCGCCGATTTTCGCAGCCTGTCGGGACACGGGCTGTCGGGCAGGATCGGCGGCGAGATCGTCTACGCCGGCTCGGCAGCGTTCCTCCGCTCAAAAATCCGGATCAGTCCGCAGCTGGCGGCAAAAGCCGACCGGTACGCGGATGAAGGCAAAACCCCCATGCTGTTCGCAAGGGGCGACGCCCTCCTCGGGATGATCGCCGCGGCGGACACCGTCAAAGAGGACAGCCGCCGAGCGGTCGAGGAGCTCACCGAGCTGGGCGTTCGCGTCGTCATGATCACCGGTGATAACGCGCGCACGGCGAACGCCGTCGGAAAAAGCGTCGGGATCGACCGCGTCTACGCCGGCGTGCTGCCTACGGGCAAAAGCAAGATCATCACCGTGCTCAAGCGCTACGGCAAAACCGCGATGGCAGGCGACGGCATCAACGACGCGCCTGCGCTGACCGCCGCCGATACGGGCATCGCGATCGGCTCCGGAACGGATATCGCGATCGACGCGGCGGATATCGTGCTGACCGGCTCGCGCCTGCGCGATCTGGCGGCGGCGATCCGCCTCTCACGCCAAACGCTGCGCAATATCCACCAAAATCTCTTTTGGGCGTTCATCTACAACATCATCGGCATTCCGCTCGCGGCAGGCGTATGGATTCCGATCCTCGGGATCTCGCTGAATCCGATGTTCGGCGCGGCGGCGATGAGCCTGAGCAGCTTTTGCGTCGTCAGCAACGCCCTGCGGCTGAACCTGTTCGATCCCCACAAGCGCCATCATCACCGAAAAGCGGCGGTGGTATTACCGCCTGCCGCAGAAAATGATACAGAAGAAGGAGAAACAACCATGAAAACAGTCATCAACGTCGAGGGCATGATGTGCCCCATGTGCGAGAAGCACGTCAAGGAAGCGATCGAAAAGAGCTTTGCCGTCGAGAGCGTCACCGCCTCGCATGAAGCCAAAAAGGTCGAGATCACCTCTGCCGAAGCGGTCGATTACGAAAAGGTCGCCGCCGTCATCAAGGAGGCAGGCTACGAGCCGAAGGGCGTCGTATCATAAGCGTTTTTCAAAATCAGACAAGGAAACGGCAGTCACACTTGATCCTGTGACTGCCGTTTATCATATGATACGAATCATGATGGTGTTGACCGGTTGAGATTGCCACGGCTCTAAAGAGCCTCGCAATGACGATTGATATTCTGATTACTGATCACTAACCAAGAACCACCGGCTGCTTGCCGCTGATCACGGAACAAGCCGAAATAATCATTCTCGGGTTCATGGGTAAAGCGCAAGGCTTCGCCCGTGAAGGGATGGACAAAGGATAACGCCGCGGAACACAGCATGATGCTTTGACACGGGACGGCGCTTCCGTAACGGCGGTCGCCGACAAGCGGCATTTTTCGCGACGCGAACTGGACGCGAATCTGGTGCGTTCTGCCGGTTTGCAGGCGAATCCGCACGAGCGACAGCGTCCGTCCCTCGTGCGCTGCCGTGCTGAGCGTTTCATACGCCAGAAGCGCCTTTTTGACGCCCCTGCGCTCCCGATCGACGACATAGCTCTTGTTCCTTTGCCGGTCAAAATAGAGCAGATCGCACAGCGCGCCGCGCGCCTCCCCGGGCACGCCCTCCACAACGGCAAGATAGGTTTTTTCTATCTCGTCCCGGCGGATCAGCGCGCTCAGGCGCTTTGCCGCCTCGGCGGTCTTGGCATAGACCATCAGCCCCTGCGTGGTACGATCCAGACGATGTACCGTATAGAGCGTTTCACGGCCGGTCTGTGCCCGCAGCAATTCCGGCATATTCGGCTTTTTACCGCCTGCCTCGCTGAACACCCCGTAGGGCTTGAAGCAAACGAGCAGCTCGTCATCCTGAAACAGGACGGCTGCTTCGGCTTTTCTGTCGGTTATCAACATCGCTTCTCCCTTACTGTCGATCAGAACAATCCGCTGATCACGCCGTCGTCGCTGACGTCGATCCGCTCGGCTGAGGGAACCCTCGGCAGACCGGGCATCGTCATGATATCGCCTGTCAGCACGACGATGAAGCCTGCGCCGGCGGAGATACGAACCCCCTTGACGTGCAGGTTAAAGCCCTCGGGCGCGCCGATCAGCGTGGCGTCATCCGAGAAGCTGTACTGGGTTTTCGCGATACAAACGGGCAGCTTGCCGTATCCCATCGCGGTCAGCTTGGCGATCTCCTTCTCCGCCTTCGGGGTAAAGACGACGTGCTTGGCGCGATAGATGCGCTTCGCGACCGCCTTGACCTTATCAATAATCGGCATATCGAGCTCATAAGCATAGCGGAAATCGGCGTTGCTCTCTTCCTCACACAGGCGCACCACCTCGCGCGCCAGCGCGGCGCCGCCTGCGCCGCCCTCCGCCCATACGTCGGACAGCACGGTATTCACGCCCAGCTCCCGACAGCGGCGGATCACGGTCTCGATCTCGGCGTCGGTATCGGTGGGGAAGCGGTTCAGCGCGATCACGCTCGGCAGGTGATACACGTTCTTGATATTATCGACATGGCGCAAGAGGTTCGGGAGCCCCTTTTCGAGGGCGTCGAGGTTTTCGGGCGCCAGGTTCTTTTTATCCACGCCGCCATGCATCTTCAGCGCGCGGATGGTCGCGACGATCACGACCGCGTCGGGCTTCATATCCGCATAGCGGCACTTGATATCGAGGAATTTTTCGGCGCCCAGATCGGCGCCGAAGCCTGCCTCCGTCACGGTATACTCGCACAGCCTGCGCGCCGCCTTGGTCGCGAGGACGGAGTTACAGCCGTGGGCGATATTGGCGAAGGGACCGCCGTGAACAAAGGCAGGCGTTCCCTCCAAGGACTGTACCAGATTCGGCTTGAGGGCGTCCTTGAGCAGAGCTGCCATCGCGCCCTGCGCCTTCAGATCGCCGGCGGTAACGGGCTTCTCGTCAAAGGTATAGCCCACGATCACCTTCGAGAGCCGCTCCTTCAAATCACGGACAGAGTCGGACAGGCACAGGATCGCCATCACCTCGGAGGCGACGGTGATATCATAGCCGTCCTCTCGCGGCACGCCGTTCACCCTGCCGCCCAGACCGTCGGTCACAAAGCGCAGCTGGCGGTCGTTCATATCGACACAGCGCTTCCACGTGATCCGACGGGGATCAATCTGCAGGCTGTTGCCCTGATAAATATGGTTATCGAGCATCGCGGCAAGCAGGTTGTTCGCCGCGCCGATCGCGTGCATATCGCCGGTGAAATGCAGGTTGATATCCTCCATCGGCACCACCTGCGCCCATCCGCCGCCGGCAGCGCCGCCCTTGATGCCGAACACGGGACCTAAGGAGGGCTCCCGCAGCGCGACGTCGGCGCTCTTGCCGATATGGCGCAGCCCGTCCGCCAGACCGATCGTGGTCGTGGTCTTGCCCTCGCCGGCAGGCGTAGGCGTCATCGCGGTCACGAGGACGAGCTTATTCTCACGCGCTTCACGCTTTAAGATATCCAGGCTGATCTTTGCCTTATACTTACCGTAGGCTTCGAGGTACTCCTCGGGGATATTTGCCGTTGCGGCAATCTCGCCGATCGGCTTCATCTCACAGCTCTGGGCGATCTCAATATCTGTCAATGGTATCATCTCCAAACCGTTCCGGGACAAATACCGGAAATCTCATTCTTTTCCATGATAGATTATAGCCTATTTATTCCTTTCGGTCAATAAAAGTGAAAAATTTCTTGTTTCGTGTCAAAAGCTCTTGCCATCCGTCACAAAATGTAGTAATATCTAGATACCTACATCAATATATAGGGATCAGCAAATACCGGCAAGGGGGATATACCATGAAATTATTGGAAGACAGAATCGTAAAGGACGGCATCGTGCGCGAGGGTAACGTGCTCAAGGTTGACAGCTTCGTCAACCATCAGATCGACGTAGACTTCATCGCCGAGCTCGCCAAGGAGTTCAAGCGCCTGTACGCGAACGAAGAAGTCACCAAGATACTGACGATCGAAGCGAGCGGCATCGGCATCGCCTGCATCGTCGCCCGGGAGTTCCACGTTCCCGTGGTATTTGCCAAAAAGAACAAGACCATCAATATCGCCAACGACGTCTACACCTCCAAGGTAGAGTCCTTCACCCACAAGCGCACCTACGACATCATCGTATCCAAGGACTTTTTGAAGCCCGAGGATAAGGTGCTGATCATCGACGACTTCCTCGCGATGGGCTCCGCGCTGCAGGGGCTGATCAGCCTGATCCGCGACGCGGGCGCGACCATCGTCGGCGCCGGGATCATCATCGAGAAGGCATACCAGCAGGGCGGACAGCTCGTCCGCGACATGGGCATCCGGGTAGAATCGCTGGCGCGCATCAAAAGCATGGATAATAACGTGATCGAATTCATACACTAATTTTGGCGCGACGCGCCGGCTGATAACCATACACAGCATCAGGATTTGTCAAGAATTCATCATTCGGTTATTTAATGGTCAACTCATAACATGAATTCTTCTTTCATCTGGAGGGTTTGATACGAAGAAATATATCATCATCGGCGCAACGCTCGCGGTCTGTGCGGCGGCGCTGATTACGGGAATCTGTCTGCAAACGCGCAGCGTCAGCGCGGCTGAGCAGGATCAAAACGCCATCGCAGCCGCTCACGCGGTCAAGGAATCCGCGCTGATGAAGATCGTCACGGGCGACCGCGATTTCGGCGCCAAAAAGGACGACGGCGCACAAGCGACCGAGTCTATAGCCGCACCCGTCGCCGACAAGGCAGCAAAAGTCGATACTGCCGATACGATCCCGCCGGTCACGGGGCTGAGCCGCCTGAGCGAAAAGGCAGACAGCATCTCGATCGGCTGGGACAACATCGAGGGCGTGCGGGGCTACCGCGTCTATGAGCGCGACGATAACGATCCGAACGCCGACTTCTTCCTCTTCTCCACCGTCCGGCGCCCGGGGCTGAACATCCGCAACCTGCCGCAGGGCGCAAAATACAGCTTCCGCGTCATCCCCTATCTGACAGACGGCGGAAAAACGATCGAGGGCGAGGCGACCGAGGTGACCTTCGGTACTGTTCCGACCGACATCGAGGGCTTCCGCATGACGGACGAGACCAAGGGCACGATCTCCGTAGGCTGGCAGAAGAACGAACGCGCCGACGGCTACCTGCTGGAGCGCTGCTGCCGCGGCGAATGGAGCGAATACGGCGTCTTTGACGCCGACACCACCGCCTTCACCGACGACGATCTGGAGGACGGCAGGGTGTACTACTACCGCGTCTGTGCCTTTCGCGAGGACAGCACCGGCAGGATGCTCGGGACAAAAACCGGCATCCGCACCGTCGCCGGGCTGATCGGTCCGGCTGACAACGGCTCCGCCTCCAAGCTCGGCAGGGTATCGCTCGATTATAAGCCCAGCAAGAACGCCGACGGCTATGAGATTTGGTACAGCAAGGATAAAAAGGGCTGGGAAAAGCTCGCCGATACCGATAAAACCCACTACAGCACCTCGCGGCTCGAGAACGGCGAGACCTATTTCTTCCGCGTTTTCCCGTACAAGATCTTTCAGGATATCAAGATCAAGGGCAGCTATACCGAGCTGGAATTCGTCGCGAATAAGGAAATCTATGATAAAGAGGTCGGCGACACCTATGTGGAGGTCAGCCTTGACGACCAGCATATGTGGTATATCGTAGACGGCGACGTCTATCTCGAAAGCGACTGCGTCACCGGCAACTACGGCTCCGCCGATACCCCGAAGGGCTATTTCAACGTCAACGCCAAGGTCTCCCCCTGTACCCTCAAGGGCGATGACTACACCTCTTATGTCACCTACTGGATGCCGTTCATCGGCGGCGGCTGGGGACTGCACGACGCCGACTGGCGCTCGTCCTTCGGCGGCAGCATCTACAAG
>CADBUN010000112.1 GCA_902797825.1 uncultured Ruminococcus sp.
ACTGTCGTATGTCAAGGAGCTCAACAAAGCTATGCGGAATTTATCGCAATAGATGATAAAGGTTTTTATTAAGGATTAGTATTATGATCCAAGAAACAGTTTATCATTTATATAAAGCGGACTACACCTGTTACCATTTTACCACATAATCAAAAAAAGAGCAACTCCCGCGAGCTGCTCTTTTTGTAGAATTCTAAGGGTGAAATTTGTGTATATTCCATAATTACCACTCTGATCTGTTCAGATTATTTTGCAGAAATACTATCTTTCGGGAGAAAGCACAGGAAACACCGACGATCGCCATACTATGGTAATTTAATTCCTATCAGAACTTCCACGGGCTCTTCTTGATATCGTTGACGTCCGAGCCGTAAAAATACGCTTCGAGGATATCGCACGCCGCCTGCTGGGGCAGATAGCCTCTGCCGCCGTGCTCAAACAGCACGCACAGCGCGACCTCGGGCTTTTCATACGGCGCAAAGCAGATGAATACGTTATGGTCGGAGCCGGCGTTTTCAGCCGTACCGGTCTTACAGCCCATCGAGATCGGGAAGCCGCCTGCCAGCTCGCGCATGGTCGCCGTCTGTGAGACCGCGTGCATCGCTTCCTTAACCAGATCAATATTCTCCTGTGAAACGCCCGTGCGCGCGGTGATCTCCGGCTTTTCGGGATCGTTATACAGCACGGTTTCGTCGCGCTCATAGTTGACGACCTTGCGGATCAGGTGCGTCCGGTAACGCACGCCGTTGTTGGCGATGGTCGAGGCGTAGGTCGCGAGCTGTACGGGCGTGAAGGCGTTGTCGCTCTGACCGATCGCCGCCTGTACCGTATTGCCCTCGAACCAGGTGGTCGAATCTCTTCCGGCGAGGATACCGGTGCTTTCGGTGACCTCCAGCCCGGTTTTTGAGCCGAGACCGAGCTTTTCGGCATACATATACATGGTCGTGATGCCGATTCGTCTGCCGACCTCGGCAAAGTAAACGTTACACGAATGCGCCATCGCGCTTTCGAGCTTCTGGTCGCCGTGGTTACCCAGACAGTGTACGACGTCATCCTTATAATAATCGTATTCGCCGTCACAGTGGATGGTGGTTTCGGGGGTGATGATATTTTCCTGCAGCGCCGCCGTCGCGACGCAGGGCTTGAAGGTCGAGCCGGGCGCGAACGCGCCCTCAAAGGCGCGGTTGAACATCGGCACCTTGTCGTCGTTAAAGAGCGTCTGTGAATAATCGGGATCGTAAAACCGCGAGATATCATAGTTAGGATAAGAGGCGGCGCAGATCACCGAGTTATCCCTGACGTCCAACAGCACCGCCGCGCCGGCTTCACAGTCCTCGCCGAGCTTGCTCTGCTGTTTGGCGTTATTCGCGCGCGCGTTCTTGACGTCGCGCTCACCGAGCTTTTGCGCCTCCCGGATATTCTTCGCGATCGTATAGGCGGCTACCTCCTGGATGCGCGAGTTGATCGTCAGGTAAACGGTATCGCCGGGCTTGGATTTGACGGTCTCCTGTTCGCTGATCACCTTGCCGTCCGAATCGGACACGATGGTCTTTTCTCCGGCTTTGCCGCGCAGGTAATCCTCCATCGCGGCTTCGACGCCGAACTTGCCGATCTGGTCGTCGAGGCTGTAGCCCTTGTCCTTATGGGATTCGTATTCTTCCTGATCGAGCTTGCCCACCACGCCGAGAATATGCGGAATCAGCGTGCCTCTTTTGATGACGCGCTCATTGACGGTACGAATCTCGACCGCCGGGACCGTCTGGTTTCGCTCGGAGACGACCGCGACCGTATTGCTGCTGACGTCGGAGGCGACGACATAGACCTGTTCATAGGAAAAGCCCTTTTTCTCCATATTATACCGCACCGAAACGACCGAGCGCTTGGTGAAGGGATCGGTGATATTATCGGCATGATAGCGCTCGGCGAGCTTCTGCACGATCTCGTCCGCCGACAAGCCCTCCTGATTCAGCATCGGGGGAGACTCTATGTATTCCACGTCGCCCTCGCTGCCCTCGTCAAAGACAAAGCCGCCGTCCTGCCAGGAGATCGGCAGCTCGTCGATATAGCTTTCGTTACATTCGCTCAGGGTGTTCAGCAGGTTGATGATGATCAGATTCAGCTCGCTGTCCTCGCGCGCATATACCTTGTTGAGAACGATATTATAGGCGGTTTTGTTCACCGCCAGCGCGTTGCCGTCCACATCGAGGATCTCGCCGCGCGTCGCGTCGGAGCGGACGATATTCTCTGTGGAAGCGTCGGAGAGCTCCTTGTACTCTTCGCCGTGGACGATCTGCCAGTTAAACAGCCGCAGCGCGAAGCCGGCGAAAATCACGATCAGGAGGATCACGCAGATGATCGCGCGCAGCTTGGCGTTATCCTTTTTCTCTTCCTTCGCATTCGGGCTGTTGGCAGCCGTCAGGGAGCTGCGGTTGTTGGCTGAAAGGATCTTGTCCGCGTTTTGCTTGGATTTGTACATGGATTTTCTGTCCTTTTGATTCACTTGCGTTTCCTCCTTTCCTCTGAAAATGATCGCATAGGTTTCTTAATTCGGCGCCGTTTGCGAAGCGTTCTCCGTGATCCTGCTCTCCCGAAACTGCCGCCATTCTACCCGGCTTCGGGGTTGAGGGAGAAATAGATAAACCGGTTGAGAAAATAAAACGGGATCGAATACAGGAAGGTCTGTACCATCCGCGACAGGATATGCGCGGTAAAATACGACCACATATCGCGCGTACCGGGGATGATGAACCGTACCAAAAAGTACAGCATGAACAAAAGCCCTACCGCGACCGCCGCATACAGCAGGTAGTTGAGGAACTTGGCGACAATCAGGTTATTGGCAGCGTAGCCGACGATGAAGCAGATGATCGTCAGCGAGATCGTAAAGACGCCGATGCTGTTGCTGTAGCCCAGATCGGTCAGGATCCCGGCGATCATCCCGATGATCATCGCGGGGATCTCGCGCTCAAAGACCGCGACCGTCAGCGCGACACAAACAAGCAGCGCCGGCTTCGCGCCGAAAAGCTCCGGCATGATACCCGGCGTTGTGCTTAACACAAACATCAAAATCAGTTCCAGCACATAAGCAAGATACCGGAAGAAAGAATTTGCCCTGTCCGACATCATTCATCGCTCTCTTTCTTCAGGATCTCGCCCTGTCCTTCAAAGTCGGCGATCACGGCGACGTCCAGCACTTTTCCGATCTCGTCATAGGGCTGGATCACGGCATAATACGAGCTGTCGTATGTATCGTAGCCGATCTCGATGACCTCGCCTAACGCCAGCCCCTGGGGATAGATGCCCGAGGCGCCGGAGGAGGTGACGATATCGCCCTCCTTCACCTTGTTCTCGGAATTCAGCTTGGTGAAGGTGGTTCGCCCGGCTTCGGCATATTTTGCGGAGCCGGTGATGATCCCGGTGTCGCCGGTGGCGTTATCCGCCGCGCCGATGCTGGTCTGGGGAGACAGGATCGTGACCACCTTGGCGGTATAGGCGTCCGCCTCGCTGATCCAGCCGATCAGCCCGTTTTCTCCGATCACAGGATCGCCGACGCTGACGGCGGAGGCGGTGCCCTTGTCGATCGTGAAGGAGCCAAATTCATCGTTCGTATCGCGCCTGAGGACGGTAGACGGGATCAGGGTATAATCCTCGTGCGATTTCTTCAAGCCGTAGAACATCCACAGGCGGGTATTCTCTTCCTTGACGTTATAATAATCCACCAGCTTCGCGCGAAGCTCGCGATTCGCCTTCGAGAGCAGCTCGTTCTCATGCTGCAGCTCGTCATAGCCCTTGCTGCTGCTGTCGGCGGAAGCCGCCGCGCTGACCTTGGACATTCCGTAGGTCACGGTGTTCAGCGTGGTAGAGATCACGTTGTTCTCTACGTTCCGCGTAAAGACGCTCAGCATAATCAGCACCAACAGGACTGACAGAAATATTTTGATTTTAGGGGATTGAAAAAACTCTTTCATCTTCCGATTCCCTTTACTGTTTATTCAATGACCGGTTTTGACGGGTGTCATCTGCCGTTTTGGCAGCTTACCCCTGCTTCACCCTCTTGTTGGCGCGGAAGTTGGGATCGAGCCGCATACCGGCGCCGTCCACCACACAGTCCAGCGGACGCTCGGCGATTCGGACCGGCATACCGGTCTCTTCCTCGATCAGCTTGTCTAAGCCGCGCAGCAGCGCGCCGCCGCCGGTGAGCATGATGCCGTTGTCGATGATATCCGCCGAAAGCTCGGGCGGCGTTTTCTCGAGGGTATTGAGGATCGCGTCAACGATCGTCATCAGCGGATCCTTTAAGGCTTCGCGCACCTCTGCCGCCGTGATGCGGATATTCTTGGGCAGACCGTCTACGAGGTTTCTGCCCTTGACCATCATCGCGCCCTCATCCTCATAGGGATAGGCGGAGCCGATGGTCAGCTTGATATCCTCGGCGGTACGCTCGCCGATGAGCAGGTTATACTTCTTCTTGATATAGGTCACGATGGCTTCGTCGAATTTATCGCCTGCCATACGCACCGAGCAGGAGGCGACGATATCGCCCAGCGACACGATACCGACCTCGCTGGTACCGCCGCCGATATCGACCACCATGTTGCCGATCGGCGAATCAACGGGCAGCCCGGCGCCGATCGCCGCCGCCATCGGCTCTTCGATCAGCTCTACGTACTTGCCGCCTGCCTGACGCGCCGCGTCCTCAACCGCGTTGCGCTCGACCTCGGTAACGCCCGAGGGGATGCAGATGATGATACGCGGCTTGCTGAACATACTGCTGCGTACCACGCTCTTGATAAAATATTTGAGCATCGTCGCGGTGATCTCAAAATCCGCGATCACGCCGTCCTTGAGGGGACGGATCGCCACGATGGAGCCGGGGGTACGGCCGATCATTTCCTTCGCCTCATGACCGACGGCAAGCACCATATCGCGCTTGACGTCAACCGCGACGACGGAGGGCTCGCGCATGACGACGCCCTTGCCCTTCATATAGACAAGTGTGTTGGCTGTTCCTAAGTCAATCCCTATATCCTTTGAAAACATATCTGTCCCCTTTCCGCCCGAGGGCGTATGAATCTTGGTTTCTGTTTATCATGGGTTTTCATCGCTGTCGCGCAGCGACGGTATATCATACTTTAACTTTACGGAAACGAGCCGCTTCCGGTAAAGTAGCATTCCTGAAAAGTAAAAATTGATTCAGTTTATTATTGGTAATTTTCGTGTGTTTATTCGTTTTACAGCGCCTGTTCATACTCTCGCCAAGCCGGCTTACTTTCTTCCGGTAGAGCCGAAGCCGCCGGCGCCGCGGTCGGTCTCGCCGAGATCATCCGTGACCTCGATCTCGGGCAGGATGACCGGAGAGATCACCATCTGGGCGATCCGCTCGTCGGGACTGACGGTAAAGGGCTGATCCGTTTGATTTAACAGACCGACGCAGACCTCGCCGCGATAATCGCTGTCGATCACGCCGACGCAGTTGGCAGGCGCGAGCCCGTGCTTGATCGCAAGCCCCGACCGCGCAAAGAGATAGGCGACATAATCGGCGCTTTCGAGCGCGATCGCGATCCCGGTGGGGATCAGCCGTATCTCGTGCGGCGGAATCGGAACCGGCTCGTCGATACAGGCATAGAGATCCATGCCGGCGGAGCCTGCCGTCGCCCGATACGGGATATGCGCGTTGTCGCGCAGCTTTTTGATTTTTAAGACACTCATCAGATACCTTCCTGCAAAATGATGCTATATCCTGCAAATTTGCCGAAGCCCGGCGCGTTTGCGCCAAAAGACGCCTTCGGCGATTCTATGATAAACGAAAATCTTAAATTTCCTTAAAATAATTCTTTAAAGGATTGTGAATTTTTTAACACCCCTGCGTGTTAACCCGTGGGTTATCCGCTCAAAATCCTGATGATCTCTTATTTTTTGCAGGATGTTTTTCATGTTTTCCACAGAGTTTTCCACAGTAAAGAGGAAATCCGAGAAAACCGCTCCCCCGAGCGGATAGTCCTCCTCGGGCAAATAAAGCGGTACGCAGTTCATGATCTCAGCGTAGCCTTCGCGCAGGATCACGGGGAACCTTTCGTTCTTCCGATCCTGCAAAAATCCATCCTGATTGCAGGATGCAGGGGCGTTGCGCGTGATCATCAGCGGCAGATAGCCGTAACGGATCACGCCGACTGGGATGCATTTTTTGATCTCTTCGATCTGTCGTTGCTCCAGCTCCACGCTGAGTTGGGCGGTCGCGATCCCGTAATCCTTCGCCCAGCGAAGGGTATAGGAATTGGCGATATTCATCCCAAAGCCCGCGTGCACGGTGAAGCCGAGCTGCTTGCCGATATACACGGCGGCGATATTGTGCGCCAGCAGGTCGCGCACGCCGAGGTGATACAGCGCTTTTAGCTTGTGACAGACATCCTTCTCGTTTCCAAAGGTCACGCGCGGCACCGCAACGCCGATGTTGACGCCGCTGTCGGTCAGCTTCCGGTATTTCTCGTCATCATCAAAGCCGAATATATCGACAAGGATCATGTCGAACGCCCGAAAGCTGTCGGGGAAATCCAAGCTCCTCACGATAGCGCGGCGAAGAGGCAGGACTTGTTCTGCCTCACCGGGCGCCGAAGAAAACGGAACGGTGTTGATTGTGTAATTATGACAAATTTCGCGTAAAAGGTCAAGCTCTCCCAGCGCTTTTCTTCTCAGCGCGTTGATCGACGCCGCGGAAGCCGCCGCGTCGGGAGCGATCTGAACGGAAATTTCTTTGATTAAATAGGGGGTGTTGCCGGTTTTTTTCAGGCTTTGGACGGCTCTTGCTTCGCTTAACGGCAGGTGAAGCGCCTTTTCGACCTTTTCATCGCTGAAAACGGTGACGGTGTGAACGCCGTCGCTTGCCGTAAGCCGCAGCCTCTCCCCGGTCTGCGCCTGAAAATCAAATTGCAGGGGGATATGCTGATATTCATCCTTATAGGACGCGCGAATTTCCTTTAATAACGACGGCGCGGCGGAGAGCACGTCGCTCTTCTGCCGAAAGCCGAACATCTCTTTTCCGCGATGACCGCTGAGATAGCCGTCGGTAAAGCCGGTACGGGAAAATACCGCCTGCAATTTTTTCTGAGAATGCTCGGTGACATAACCGAGATCACGCGCCTCACGTGCGGCGAGGGTAGCCGCCGCCACATATTCGGGACGCTTCATCCGTCCCTCGATCTTGACGCTGTCGATCCCCAGCTCCTGCAACGCGCGGATATAATGCAGGGAACCGTTATCCTTTAAGCTCAGCGCGTGATCGCTTTCGCCGCAGCGCATCGGCAGGCGACAGGGCTGGGCGCACATTCCGCGGTTCGCGGAGCGGCCGCCGAGCATCGCCGAAAAATAGCACTGACCGCTGACGCACATACACAGCGCGCCGTGGACAAATACCTCCAGCTCAACCTCGGGACAGAAAGCGCGAATCTGCCTGATCTCCTCCAAGGACAGCTCTCGTGATAAAACCACGCGTGTAAAGCCCATTTCATACAGGGCGCGAACGCCGTAGGGGGTATGCACCGAGAGCTGGGTAGAAGCGTGGAGCGGCAGGTCGGGCACGGTTCGCTTGATCAGCGAAGTGAGCCCTAAGTCCTGAATAATCAGGGCGTCGATATCCGCCGCCGCCGCGGTTTTGACTAAGTCCAAAGCCGCCTCCATCTCGTCATCAAAGATCAGGGTGTTCAGCGCCAAGTGCACCATCACCCCTCGCTGATGACAGTAACGCACGCACTCCCTCAGCTCCTGTTCATCAAAGTTATGTGCCGAGGCGCGGGCGGAGAACTGCTTGGAACCGATATACACCGCGTCGGCGCCGCTGTGTACCGCGGCAATCACGCTGTCAAAGCCCCCGGCAGGAGAAAGAATCTCAATCTTCATTGATATCAAAGAACGAATACTGCCGCTGCTGGGTATAGCCCTTCTGTTCGTTTTGCTTCGCCTTTTGCTGATACGGATTCACGTGGGTATGATCGTGACGATTCTTTTTCTTCTTTTCCGGCTTGACGGGTGTTTCCTCCGGCTCAAAGAACAGGTCGTCCTCGGCTGTGATCGTCTTTTCCTCCTTTTCGGGAGGCGCCTCGGGCAGGGGAATCTCCTCCTCGGGCGCGGCTGTGACGGTCGGCTGCTGCTTCAAGGCGTCAAATTCCGCTTGCAGCTGCTTTAGCTCCTCCTGCAAAGCGGCGTTCTTTTCTTCGCTTTGAGTCAGCGCGGACTGCAGCTCCTCGGCGGAGCGGTGATCCTCGATCAGCCTTTCATACTCCGCCTTGAGGAGATTATAGTCGCTGATGAGCTTCGCGTTATTCTCCTGCAGGCGCTCGATCTCCTGCAAATAGTCCTTGATCTGTTCCTTGACGGCGGTGATATTCTCTTTGTCGAGCGCGCTGTCGTCGGCATAATCCATCGCGGTCAGCACCGCGGCGCGCTCGCGCGTCATATCCTGAGACAGCACCAACGAGTTGATCCGCGCGTCGATCTCGGACGCGATATCCAACACGTATTTTTCGCTTTTATCGGTGATGATATTGAACCGCTGACCGGCAACGAATACGGTGACCTTGATTTTATTATTTTCCATATAATCCTCGTTATGATAGCGTTTTCGGGATGTTATTTATTCTTCTGCTGAGGTTTCCTCTGCGGTTTCCTCTGCTTCTTCGACCATGTCCTCGGGCGCTTCGGCGTTCTCGTCATTTTCGGCGCTTCCGGCCTCTTCCTCGTCATGCGGCGCGCCGGAGACGGAAACTACCTTATTGTCGCCCTTGATCTTCATGATGGTGACGCCCTTTGCCGGACGGGCACACACGCGGATGGTCGAGGCCAGGATACGGATGATGACGCCGTTCTCGGAGATGATGATGACGTCATCCTCGAGCGGTACGACCGAAAGCGCGGCGACGTCGCCGTACTTTGCGACATGATAGTTGGTCAGTCCCTTACCGCCTCTTGACTGGAGACGATAATCATCGGGCGAGCTCAGTCTGCCGTAGCCGGTCTCGGAAACGGTAAGGATCAGCTTGTCGGGCTCGATGATGCTCATGCCGACGACGCTGTCGCCCTCCTTGAGCTTCATCGCCTTGACGCCGCGGGCGAGTCTGCCCATCGGGCGGACGTCGGTTTCGCGGAAGCGGATCGCCATACCCTTCTTGGTGGCGATGATGACCTCGTTGTTGCCGTCTGTCATACGAACCCATGCCAGCTCGTCGCCCTCGTTGAGGTCGAGCGCGATCAGACCGCCCTTGCGCGCGGTGTTATAGGCGTTCAGCGCGATTCGCTTGATGATACCCTGACGGGTGACCATGATCAGGTATTTATCCTCCTCGAATTCGGGGATGCGAATCATCGAGGTGACCTTTTCATCGGTTGCCAGCGGCAGAATATTGGCGATATTAATACCCTTGCTCTGACGGGTACTCTCGGGAATCTCATAGCACTTGATGCGGTAGACGCGTCCCTTGTTGGTGAAGAAGAGGTTATAATCGTGCGAATTAGACAGGAACATCTCTGTCGCGACGTCCTCGTCGCGGCGCGTCATGCCGGCGACGCCTCTGCCGCCCCTGCGCTGTGTCTTATAGGTATCATGCGGCAGGCGCTTGATATAACCGAACTTGGTCATCGTCACGACGCAGTCCTCCTGCGGGATCAGATCCTCGATATCGACCTCGCCGGTGATCGCGCAGATCTCGGTGCGTCGGGGATCGGCATACTTGTTGCGGATCTCCATCGCCTCTTCCTTGACGATCTCGAGACGCCTTGTCTCACTTTCGATGATTTCGTTATATTCCTTGATTTTTGCGGTGAGGGCGGCGATCTCGTCCTCGATCTTCGCCTGTTCCATATTGGTCAGCTGACCGAGACGCATCGAAACGATCGCCTGCGCCTGGACGTCATCCAAGCCGAAGCGCTCACACAGCGCCGCCTTTGCTGCCGCCTGATCCTTGCTCTTGCGGATGATGGCGATGACCTCGTCGATGAAGTCGATCGCGATCTTCAAGCCCTCCAGAATATGCATGCGTTCCTTCGCCTTGCGCAGGTCAAAGATGGTGCGGCGCTCGATGACATTCTCCTGATGCTCGATATAATATTGGAGCATCTCCTTGAGCGACAGGACGCGCGGCTCGCCGTTGACGATCGACAGCAGGATAGCGCCGAAGGTGGTCTGCATCTGTGTCATCATGAACAGATGATTCAGCACGACCTGAGCGGACGCCTCACGCTTGACGTCGATCTCGATATGCATACCCTTGCGGTCGGAGTGATCCTCGATATTCGAGATACCCTCGAGACGCTTGTCCTTGACGAGATTCGCGATATTTTCGATCAACTTTGCCTTATTCACGCCGTAGGGAAGCTCGGTGACGATGATCTTGAAGCGACCGTTCTTGGCTTCGACGATCTCGGTCCTGGCGCGGACGACGATCTTGCCCCTGCCGGTCGCATACGCGGCGCGGATGCCGGAGCGTCCCATAATCATACCGCCGGTCGGAAAATCCGGACCGGGCATACATTCCATCAAATCGGCGATCTCCGCCTCGGGGTTGTCGATCAACAGGCACATCGCGTCGATGGTCTCGCCGAGATTATGAGGCGGAATATTCGTCGCCATACCGACCGCTATACCGCTCGAGCCGTTGACCAAGAGGTTCGGGAAGCGCGAGGGCAGCACCGTCGGCTCCTCCAGCACGTCGTCGAAGGTCGGCATGAAATCGACGGTATCCTTATCAATATCCGCCAGCATCTCGGCGGAGATCTTGCTCATGCGGCTCTCGGTATAACGATAAGCCGCAGGCGGATCACCGTCGATCGAGCCGAAGTTGCCGTGGCCGTCTACCAGCATATAGCGCATGGAGAAATCCTGCGCCAGTCGCACCATCGCGTCATAGACGGAGGCGTCGCCGTGGGGGTGGTATTTACCCAGCACTTCGCCGACGGTATAGGCACACTTACGGTGCGGCTTTGAGGCGGTGATGCCGTTTTCGTACATATTATAGAGGATGCGGCGGTGGACGGGCTTCAAGCCGTCGCGGACGTCCGGCAGCGCGCGCGATACGATGACGCTCATCGAATAATCGAGGAACGACTTGCGCATCTCGCGGTTGATATCGACGTCGATGATTTTGCCGGCGCTGTACTCGGTCTCGTTCATCATCTCGGCGTATTCCGCTTCAAAATCCTCGTTGTTTTGATTCATATTATTCTTCTCGTTATCCAAAGGGGTTCACCTCATTTTTGAGTGATCAGTGGTCAGTGACCGGTGATCAGATATCCAGATTCTGTACATACTTCGCGTTGGTTTCGATGAATTCGCGGCGCGGCTCGACCTGATCGCCCATCAGGATCGAGAAGGTCTCGTCCGCCTCCTGCGCGTCCGAAAGCTCCACGCGCAGCATGGTGCGCGTCGCCGGGTTCATGGTCGTCTCCCAGAGCTGTTCGGGATCCATCTCACCTAAGCCCTTATATCGCTGGATCGTCGTCTTGCCCTCGATCGAAGCGAGAATTTCGTCACGCTCCTGATCCGTATAGGCATAGCGGTGATTATCCTTGCCCTTGCTGATCCGATAAAGCGGCGGCTGGGCGATATAGACGTGCCCCTCCTCGATCAGCGGACGCATATAGCGGAAGAAGAAGGTCAGCAGCAGGGTGCGGATATGCGAGCCGTCCACGTCGGCATCCGCCATGATGATGATCTTATCGTAGCGGAGCTTTTCGGTATCGAATTCGTCGCCGATCCCGGCGCCCAGCGCGGTGATGACCGGGGTGAGCTTATCGTTGCCGTAGACCTTATCGAGACGCGCCTTTTCGACGTTGAGCATCTTGCCCCACAGGGGGAGGATCGCCTGGAACTTTCTGTCGCGTCCCTGCTTGGCGGAGCCGCCTGCGGAATCACCCTCGACGATATAGATCTCGGTCTCGCTGCGGTCCTTGCTCTGACAGTCGGCGAGCTTACCGGGCAGAGAGGCGGATTCGAGCCCCGTCTTGCGGCGGACGTTCTCGCGCGCCTTGCGGGCGGCTTCACGCGCCTTGGCGGAAGCCAGCGCCTTATCGAGGATAGCGGAGGCGGAGGCGGGATTCTCCTCCAAAAATTCGCTGAGCTTATCGGAGATCAGCTTCGAGACCATCGAACGCACGATGGTATTGCCGAGCTTCGCCTTCGTCTGTCCCTCAAACTGGGCTTCGGTGATCTTGACCGAGATGATTGCGGTCAGACCTTCCTTATAATCCTCGAACTCGAGCTTGAGGTCTTTATCCTTTTCTTTGATTTTATTGAATTTGGCGGCGTAGTTGTTCATGACGCGGGGGATCGCCCTGCGGAAGCCCTCTTCATGCGTACCGCCGTCGGTGGTATGTATATTATTGGCGAAGGAGCGGATGTCGGAATTATAGCTGTCGTTATACTGCATCGCGATCTCGACCTCGCAGGTATTCTCGAGATTCGCCGTGCGCAGGTAGATCACCTCGTCGTGAATCGGCGTATAACCCTTCTTTTGATGAATATAATTGACGAATTCGCGGATACCGCCCTGATAATAGAAGGTCTTGTCGATGATATTCTCGGGATCTCTCTCGTCCTTCAATTCGATATTGACGCCGGCATTCAGGAACGCCTGCTCGCGCAGACGGCGCGCCAGCGTCCCATAATCATAGACGTCGGTATCCTTAAAGATTTCGGGATCCGCCTTAAAGCGCACCTCGGTACCCTTGACGGAGGACTGACCGATGACCTCGAGATCGTTCATGATCTTGCCGCGTTCATAGCGCTGGAAATAAATATCCTTGCCGTCACAGACGCGCACCTCGAGCCATTCGGACAGCGCGTTGACGACCGATGCGCCGACGCCGTGCAGACCGCCGGAAACCTTATAACCGCCGCCGCCGAACTTGCCGCCGGCGTGCAGGACGGTAAAGACGACCGTAACCGCCGGCAGCCCCATCTTGGAATTAATCCCGACAGGGATACCTCTGCCGTCATCCTTGACGCGGATAATGTTGCCGGGCAGGATGCTGACGTCGATCTTCTCACAGTAACCGGCAAGCGCCTCGTCGATCGAGTTATCGACGATCTCATAGACCAAGTGATGCAGACCGCGCTCACCGGTCGAGCCGATGTACATACCGGGACGCTTGCGAACCGCCTCGAGCCCTTCGAGTACCTGGATTTCATCGGCGCCGTATTCGCCCTCGACCTTGGTCATCTTTTCATCATCCACCAAATCGGTTGTCTCGAGCGGCGTTTTCGATCGCTCTACCAGCTCCTCGACAACCTCCGTGACGGTTCTGATTTCTTCGTTCTTCTTATCCAAAACAATTCCTCCGTTTTTTCAAAAGCCGGATATGAGCGTCGGCTTCTGTTACATGGATTATACTAATTTCTTAATATTGATCACTTTATTTTTCTTGATTATTTTCTTGCTTTTGATCCGTTTGCTGAAGCTTCCTGAATTTCGTAAAGAAGGGGACGATCAGGTAGATGATCAGGATCGCAGCGAGCGTGACCGCGAACAGCGGAAGCAGCTGCAGGCTTTTCATCCTCGTCAGCAAAAAGATATTGACCGCGATACATATGACGAGCGGCAGGCTCGCGCCGATCAGGATGAAAGGAAACATCCTTGCTCTGAACTTCTTTTGACAGTGATAGCAGGTGTTCTCCTTATTCCTGATGGCTTTTCGCGTATCCTGATAACGATAAACCGTGCCGCAGTGCGGACAGACAGGCAGCCGAAACATCTCTTCTCCCCTTAAAAGCGGTTATCATCATCCGAGGATGAGATATTCTTGATATTTCCGACCATCCTGGTACTGCCGACGTCCGGATTCCCGGAGCTGGAAATATTCTCGAACCTGTCGAACGCCTTGGTACCGCCCTGCGTATCGGCGACGACCTTGCGCTCTTCCTTGATCGCGTTAAAGACGTCCGAGTTGATCGTCGGCGAATATTTTTCATCGCTGAGCGTGAGGTCATCGATAAACGCCGGCGCTACCTTAGCGGAAGAAGCCATCGTCGGATCGGGATCCGCCATCGGCGCGTTCACCATATCGGTATCATACAGCGAATCCTGGAACTTCTTCTTCGGTCTCAGCCTGACGAACAGCGGCGAAAAGAGATAGAAGAACAGGAACGGTACCGCCACCAGCAGGACAAATAAAAAATTCTCCCGGTTGGTCATAAAGATATAATAGCCCATGATGATCAGCGATATCACCAGGACCACGATGAACAATACCCAGATCGTCTTATTGATATGGACGTTACTTTCCTTTTTACATCTTTTACAGTAATACTCTCCTCTCCTTCGGATCGAGAGCGCGGTGAAGTAAGAGACTCTCTTCCCGCAGTACGGACATTTACAGTTCATAATTTTCCCTTCCTGCTATTTTGATTTCTGATGATGTTGGTTTCTGTTTATTTTATGATGCTTCTGTCATACGTTTTAATAGGGTTGCCGCGTTCAGCGGCGAAAGGTAGATCGAGTATTCTCCGCCGAAATCATACAGGATGAACGACTTCGGCAGCTCGTAGCTGACGTTGACGATACGGTTCTCGTCCTCACACGCCTTCAAAAAGCTTCTGGTATGCTTGCTGACGGTGGTGGTATCGAGGTCAAAAATACCGACGATATTCCCGATCTCGATCGAGGTTTCCTTTCCCAAATGAAGATACTTCATCCCTGAATCTCTCCGTTTTGTACATAGAATACTTTGCCTTTTTGCAGCTGTTCCTTGCCGCTTTCCTCACAGCAGGTGACAAAGACCTGATAATCCTCTACCTTGTTCAAGAGGAAATCCTGCCGCTTATAATCCAGCTCCGACAGCACGTCGTCCAGCAGGATCACCGGGCGTTCGCCGTTGCGGCGGTAGAGCAGCTCGGCTTCGCTGAGCTTCAGCGACAGTACCGCCGAGCGCTGCTGCCCCTGAGAGGCAAAGCGCCGCGCGGAGATACCGTTGATCTTGATCTCGATATCGTCCCTGTGAGGACCGACCGAGGTATAGCCGGTATGATAATCCTCGTGACGGGAGGAAAGAAACGCGTTCCTCATCTTGTCGCGGATGATCTCGACGCTGTCCGACTCCTCCGCCTTCGCGGTACAAAGACAGCCAAGCTCCAGCTCCTCTGTCTCGCCGGAGATGCCGCTGTGATAGGTCTGCGCCGCGTCACGCAGCTGACGAATATATTCAAAGCGTTCCTTCAAAATCTGCGCGCCGACAACCGAAAGGCTGTCGTCCCAGATCGAAAGCGTCTCTTTTAACTCTTTATTCTGATAAATATCCTTTAACAGCGCGTTTCGCTGGTTGATGATCCGGTTATACTGTGACAACAGCGAGGCGTATCGTATCTTCTGCTGACAGATCGCCGCGTCCAAAAATCGCCTGCGGACGTTCGGTCCCTGTTTGATCAGGCTCAAATGCTCGGGCGAAAAGACGACTGCCGAGAAAACCTCTGTCAGGTACGACGACGCGTTCTTTTCGACGCCGTTGATTTTGATATTCTTCCTGACCTTGTCATAGACGATCTCGGCGTTCTGGTCTCTTTCTCCGGCGTAAAATTCCATATTCAGACGAAAGAAGCTCTTATCAAAACAGATCAGCTCGTTTTCCTTGGAGCCGCGGAACGAATGACCGCCGCAAAAAAGCCAGATCGCCTCCAAAAGGTTGGATTTACCGTTCGCGTTTTCGCCGTAGATCACATTCACCTTTTCGGACGGATAGATCGTATTTTCTTTTAGATTTCTGTAATTTTCAAAGTGAAGCGACTGAACCCTCATACTACTCCTCAACAAATCCCGTGACTTACCAAGCGATCAAGGATTTGTTCATACTAATTTTCGATAGAAATCAGTCTGATAAATTAGTATCAGCCGCTGCCTCGATTGTCTTGCCTTGATATTCGATTCTGTCCCCCGGTCTGATTTTCTTGCCGCGCATCGTGCAAACCTCGCCGTTGAGCTTGACCTCTCCGTTTTGGATCAGGTACTTTGCCCTGCCGCCGGAGTTGCACAGCCCGGCATATTTCATCAGCTGATCCAGGCGGATATAGGCTTCACTGATGGTGATGATTTCCATAGTAACTCTTTCTCTCTTACAAGCTGTTATTCTGCCGCCAGGCGCATCGGTACCACCAGGAAGGTGAAGCTCTGACCGCTGACGGGACGGATGATCATCGGCTGCAGGCTGCCGTTGAGCATGACCTTTACCTCGTCGGTGTCGGCGTTCTTGAGCGCGTCGAGCAGATAACGGTTATTAAAGCCGATCTCCATCTCGTTGCCGATGACCGAGACCGCGATCATATCGTTCGCCCTGCCGACGGCGGTCGAGCAGGACAGCTTGATCTCCTCGGACGAAATGGAACAGCGTACCGGCGACTGGATCTTTTCATTCGTCAGCAGCGCCATTCTCTCGACCGAGGACGCCAGCACGCGCGTATTGATGACAAACTCGGTAGACGCGGCGGACGGCATCTTATAATCCAGGAAGTTTCCTTCCAGTAAACGTGAGATGATGCTGTAATTCTCTATCTTAAAGATGATATGTCGCTGACCGACGATAATATCGACGTCCTTTTTATTATCGGTGATCAGCTTTAAGATTTCATTCTGTGTTTTACCGGGGACAACGAATTTCGCTTCGATATCGCTCTCCACATTTTCCTCACGGATCGCCATGCGGAAGCCGTCTACCGCTTCGATCTTGAACAAGCCCTCCTTGATTTCAAACAGGGAGCCGGTATAGATCGGCTTCGCCATATTGTCCGAGGTCGCAAACACCGTCTGACGGATCATATTCTTGAGCAGCTCCGCGTTGACGGTCAGACTGCTGACCGCTTCGACGTTGGGCAGCTCCGGATACTCCGAAGAATTCATGCCGACGATCTGATAATCGGCGGAGCCGGAATTAATATAGGTGATCATTTTATCGTCGGTTTCAATATTGACGATCTCATTGGGCAGCTTGCGGATGATCTCATTGAACAGGCGCGCCGATACGACGATCTCGCCCTCTTCGATGACGGAGGCGTCGATCCGGGTGACGATTCCGATTTCCATATCATAGCCGCTGATCTCCAGCTGACTGTCGAAGGCTTTGATTAACACGCCCTCCAGCGCCGGGAGCGTCGCCTTTGCCGCAACGGCTCTGGATACGTTCGATACCGCGTTGGAAAGTTCCGTTCTCAAACAATTAAATCTCATGCTCTACCTCTTTCTCTCATTTCATTCGGCAAACGGTGATTCAATCACCTGTCAGCGTACCTGACCGAATCGGACGAATCAGCGTCTGCTGATGATATGATATTTATATTATTTAGTAATAGTAGTAGTGTTTGTTAAAATGAGGAAATCTTCACGAAGCCTCATGTTTTCTATCCTTGACAGGGGATACTTCTTTTGAAAAATTATGGAAATCTTTCTCAGTTTTCGGAAAGGCGATGATTTTTCAACATCATGTGAAAAGCTGTTGAGTGGATGTGGAAGAAAATCGTGGAAATCTCAAAGGCGTGATGAACAGGTTTCAGAGGACGACTTGTTTCGTAAGGAGTTAGGAGTTAGGAGTGAGGAGTGAGGAGTTGTGGGAGGGCTCCGCCCTCACCCGAATTCCTGTCAGCTGCCGGTGAAAGCAGCGTTGCTGTGATCG
>CADBUN010000113.1 GCA_902797825.1 uncultured Ruminococcus sp.
ACTGTCGTATGTCAAGGAGCTCAACAAAGCTATGCGGAATTTATCGCAATAGATGATAAAGGTTTTTATTAAGGATTAGTATTACTTTTTATACGTGATCGTGAAGCCGTCGGGGTAGAACCAGCTGATGGCTCTGCCATTGGCGTCCATCGCGCGGATGGTGTAGGTATAGGCGGTATTGACCTTGACGTTTCGATCCAGATACGAGGTGCCTGCCGTGTCAACGACCTTTATCCACGAGCTGCCGCTCTTATAGTACAGGCGATACTGTGAGGCACCCTCGATAGCGTTCCATTTGACGGAGACGCCGCTTGCGGTGTTATTCAGCTGTAGCTTCGGCGCGGCATAGTATTTGATGCTCTTGCCGTCGAGGAAGAAGCTGGTAAAGGCGGTGGCGCTGTCGTTGATACAGCGGACGGTATAGGTATAGGTGCGGTTGGAGAGGACGTCCTTGTCGATAAAGTAGTTATCGGTGGTATCACCCAGCCGCGTCCAGCCGCCCTTGCTGTTGCGGTAGTAGACGCGGTATTTGGTCGAGCCCTTGGGCTTCTCCCAGCTGATCTTGACGCCGTCCTCGACGTTGCTCAGCGAAACGACGGGCGGCTCGATATAGCGGATGGTAAAGCCGTCGGGATAGAACCAGCTCAGCACGTTGCCGTTGGCGTCCAGCGCGCGGATGGTGTAGGTGTAGGCAGTGCCGGGATTGACGTACCGGTCGAGGAACGAGGTTCCCGAAAGGTCGGAGGTCAGCCGCGACCAGCCGCCCTGATAGTTCCTGTAATACAGGCGGTACTTGGAAGCGCCAGGGATGGCGTTCCATTTGAGGTTCACGCCGTTTGCCGCGTTTTCGGGCTTTAAGACCGGCGCGGCATAGTAGCGGATGCTCTTGCCGGCATGGAAGTAGCTGGTGAAGGCGGTGGCGCTTTCGTTGATACAGCGGACGGTATAGGTGTAGGTGTAGTTGGAGCTGACTTCCTTGTCGATAAAGTAGTTGTCGGTGGTATCGCCCAGCCGCGTCCAGCCGCCCTTGCTGTTGCGGTAGTAGGCGCGGTATTTGACGGAGCCCTTGGGCTTCTCCCAGCTGATCTTGACGCCGTCCTCGACGTTGCTCAGCGAGATGACGGGCGGCTCAATATACTGACCGCGGAAGCCGTCGGGATAGAACCAGCTCAGCACGTTGCCCCTCGCGTCCAGCGCGCGGATGGTGTAGATATAGGCTGAGCCGGGATTGACGTACCGATCGAGGAAGGAGGTGCCGGTGACGTCATCGGTGAGCCGCGACCAACCGCCCTGATAGTTCCTGTAATACAGGCGGTACTTGGCTGCCTGCGGTACGGCGTCCCACTGCAGCAGGATGCCGTTTTCGGCGCTGCTTGTCCTCAGGATCGGCGCGGTATAGTAGACCGCCGATTTGCCGGCACGGTCAAAGTCGCTGGTGAATTTGGTCGCGGAAGCGTTGATACAGCGCACGGTGTAGGTATACCGGTTGCCGGAGGTGACGTCGGGATCGACAAAAGAGGTCTCGGCGGTATCCTTGATCCTGGTCCAGCTGTTATTGTTCTTGCGGTATACGCGGTAAAGCGCCGCCCGGGGGACGGGATCCCACTTGATCATCATGCCGCCGGCATAGGTAGAGACGTTCAGCTGCGGCGTGTCGAGCGAGACGTCCGTCAGCTCCTCATAGAAGTGGAAGCGGTTATCCAGCGTCCGGTAGCTTCCGTCTACGGCGACATGGTCGTTGACGTCCTCGACATACCTGATCTTAGCGCCGATATCGTAGGTTCCAGCCTTTTCCACGCCGAGGATCAGGGACAGGACGACCTTCTTCGCCCTGAAATTATAGCCGCCCGCGCTGACAAAGTTCATGACATAGCCGTTCATCCCCAGCGTGCCGTCGCCGTCAAAGCGCTCGACCACCGATCCGGAGGCGGTGTTGGGCGCGATACGGTTCAGATAGGTGGAGAGCTCGCTTTTGGTATAACCGCTCAGCCCGTCGAAGTTGATCGGCACCTCGACCTGTGCGGTAGCGAGGTTGCTGCCCGTATACAGGAAAGACATACGGTATTCGACAAAATCGCCGACAGGGACGGAGTGGTCAACGCCGCCGACGCGGATGATCGCGGTGTTTCCCTCGGCGGACGCGCCGACCGAGCCGACGGCACAGACCGAGAGGATCAGCACAAGAGCCATGAGAGCAGAGATAATTCGTTTTTTCATTGTTTCCTCCTGTAGCAGGATATGGTGTGACCGGTGATTGCGACAGGGCTTGCGCCCTCGTTTCAGCGGTTGCCCGAATAACCGGGCAGTATACTTCATTTTTCATTATATATCATCAAGCCCGTAAAAACAAGAAAAAACTATGAACAAATTCTTACAATAAAGAAACACGACTGTATCAGCCGTGTTTCCGTTCGTGAATGATGTCGATGTGTTGCCCTTTTCGGGACAGCGGCAAGCGCCGCCAAAGGGATGTCTACCCTACCGAAGCCGCGGCGTGCGAACGCTCGGGATCAATAATTGTTGAACAGCGCGATATTGCTTTGCTCTATCGCCGAGAGGGTGCCGTCGTAGCTCGGATCGCTGTGATACCATGACTGCGCTTCATAGTAGGCGCGGATGGAGGGCGTGCGAAAGACGTAGCCGTGACGCGCGAAGATTTCGTTGACCGCGTCCTGAGAGAAGCTGTCGGAGACCGGGCTGCCGCTCATGCTGCTCAGACGCGCGGCTACCTCGCTTTGAGAGAGATAGCGTTTGGACGATTCGGGGAACACGAAGCCGTCGCTGCGGCTGCCGGACGGCTGATCGGCAGGCTTTTCGGTCGCGGCGGCGGTTGTTTCCGTCGGCTTGACCGCTTGGGTGGACGCCTGTGTCGCCGGGGGAGCGGTTGGAGCCGTGGTGGGGAGCTCCTTGGCGCCGACGTTGACGGTGCAGGCAGCTTCGACGCCGTTTTCACTTTGACAGGTGATCTGCGCAGCGCCCTTGCCGATTCCGGTGACGTAGCCCTCGTTATCGACCGTGGCGACCGAGGCGTCGCTGCTGCGCCAGCTCAGCGCGGTTTTTGTGGCGTCAGCAGGCGCGTAAGAGGCGGAGAGCTGGATGGTTTTGCCCACCTCGATCCGGGCGCTCTTGACGTCCAGCGTGATCAGGTTAATCAGCTTGTCGGTAACGGTGACGGCGCAGGAGGCTTTCTCTCCGTTTTCGAGCGACGCGGTGACGACCGCGCTGCCGGCTGACTTTGCGCTCAGCTTGCCTGCGTTAACGGTGACGACGGCGCTGTCGCTGCTCTGCCAGCTGACCTTTGTCGCGTTGCCTGCCGAGAGCTCGGCGCTGTCGCCGACGGTCAGGCTCAGCGAGGTCTGATCGAGCGTCAGCGGCGCTGAGCCGCAGGCGGTCAGCCATAAAGCCGTGATGACGAGGGTAAGGAATAAGGCGGTGATGTGTTTCATATCTCGACCTCCGTGAAGTTCGATGAGATTGACGGCTTGCGTTTGTCAGGAGAAAATCGGATTCCTATCCGTGATACTGTGTGCCGCGCGCGATCGCGTCCCTCTCGGCGCTGAGCTCGCGATAGAGCTCATAGGAGGTGAAGCGCAGGTTGGTCTCTGTTTGAATCGCCTTGAGCTTAACGGTGAGCTTTTGGCGGCGCAGCTGATCCAAAAACAGGTTCAGCATCCCTCCTGGCAGCCCCGCGAGATACAGCATCTCGTCGTCGAAGTCCTCTCCCGGCTTGAGTGCTTCATCTTTTGACAGCCCCAGCAGACGGGCGAGGGTATAGCCGTATTCGGTTTTCTCGACGCTGCGCGCGCCGATATACAGCTTGCGGCACAGCATCTTCAGCTTGGCGTCCTTTTCGGGCGACAGATTATAGATCAGGATCTCGCTCATTCGTTTCTCCTTTATTCAGCGGCGTTGTGATGGTGTCAGGCGTCCGGTGAGATAGCCAAACCGGCTCCCTGACTGACTTAAAAATGAGTTCCCTGCGTCCTCACGTCGGATCGATTAATCAAATTCAGTCTTATTTTAGCACAATTTGTCGTCAATTGCAATCAACCGTATCATCCGGCGGTTTCCTTGTATTGACATTGCGCCTCGGAAGAATTATAATTATCATAGATTACTATATCTTTGAAGATGACAAAATTCGACATAGAAGAAATGCTTATTGTACTTTTCAGAAAGAAGGTGTTTGTGATGAACAAATTAACCGTGCGGCTCTTATCCGCGCTGCTGGCGCTGTTAACGGCGCTGTCCGTCATGGGCTCGACGGCATTTGCCGCTCAGCCGGACGCAGAGGCGGAGACTGCCGCAGTGGAACCCGGCGACGTCCCGGAGTCGGAGCTCGCCGAAACAGGCGCCGCGACCGAGACCGCCGACCTCGGCGAAAAGCCGGAGACAGCGCCTACCGGCGTTGACTATGCGGCGCTCGAAAAAATCACGAAGATAGAAGGCGCGTCCGACGGCGTCCAGCTTAGCTGGACGAAGGACGCCGGCGTCAGCAAGATGGCGATCTATCGCAAGAACGGCGCTCAGTGGGAGCGAATCGCCGAGAGCGCCGGCAATTCCTATCTGGATAAGAACGTCACCAGCGGAACCGATTATACCTATACCCTCCGCGCGCTCAGGCAGGACGGCTCCTTCGCCCATGATACGTTCGATACCGTCGGCGTCACCCTGCGCTGGCTGAAAACGCCCACCGTGCGTGTAGAGAACGCGCCGAACGGCGTCAAGGTCAGCTGGGACGCGATCAGCGGCGCTTACCAGTACCGCGTCTATTACCGCAACAGCAGGGGCGGCTGGACGCGCCTGACCGATACCGGCGAGACCTCCTTCATTGATACCGACGTTGCCTCCAACGTGATTTATACTTATACCGTGCGGTGTCTGAACGCGGACGGTACGGCGTTCTCGAGCTTTTTTGATACGGCAGGCAAGGCAGTGCGCTATATCGCGGCTCCCGTGCTGGTATCGGCAAACGGCGAGGACGACGGAATCCGGATTTCGTGGAAGGCGTCTCCCGGCGCCTCCAAGTACCGCGTGTTCTATCGGAACAGCAGGGGCGGCTGGTCTGTCCTCAGCGACACCACCGCTACCTCCGTGCTGGATCGGGACGTCCGCGCCGGCGTGGTATATACCTATACCGTGCGTTGTATGGACGCCTCCGGCTATTATAACAGCAGCTTCTACCCCGAGGGCATCTCGGGCTCCTATGCCAAATGTCCCGTCTTTACCGTCAGCAACGGTACCGACGGCGTAGAGATCAAGTGGAACGCCGTAGAGGGCGCCGCGAAGTACCGCGTCTACTACTACGGCTCCCGCGGCTGGACGAAGCTGACCGAAACCACCGGCACCTCCGTGACCGATACCGATGTTTCCTCCGGCGTGACCTATACCTATACGGTGCGCTGTGTCAACGCCGATTCCACCGCCTTTACCAGCGGCTTCTTACCCGGCAAGAAGGTCACCTTCTATGCCGCTCCCGTCGTCAGCGTATCGAACGCGGCGGACGGCGTCCGGATTTCCTGGAACGCGGTCAACGGCGTTCAGAAATACCGCGTCTTTTACTACGGCGTCAACGGCTGGACGAGAATGGCGGATACCGCCTCGACCTCCTACCTGGATAAACAGGTCACCTCCGGACATTCCTATATCTATACGGTTCGCGGTCTGAACGCTTCGGGTACCGAGTTCCTCGGCTGGTTCAGAGACGGCGTTCGCATCAAATATGTCGCCGCCCCGGTCTTAAAGACCGCCCATAACGACAAGAGCGTTACCGTTAGCTGGGATAAGGTGGACGGCGCCGCCAAGTATCGCGTCTATCAAGATACCCCCAACGGCTGGACCAGGATCACCGATACCGCCAACACCTATTATGAGGACAAAAACGTCACCTCCGGCGGTACCTATACCTATACCGTCCGCTGTCTGAACGCCGACGGCTCCTTCGCGTCGTTCTTCCGCGGCGGCAAGAGTATCAAATACGTCGAAAAGCCGCAGATC
>CADBUN010000114.1 GCA_902797825.1 uncultured Ruminococcus sp.
ACTGTCGTATGTCAAGGAGCTCAACAAAGCTATGCGGAATTTATCGCAATAGATGATAAAGGTTTTTATTAAGGATTAGTATCAGTCGTCTCGGTGATCGAAAACCCTCTTGGTCTTTTTCTCCGAGCGCGGCAGGGTGCCGACGGAGACGACCACCACCTTGGGCGTTACGCTCAGCCGGGACTTAAAGGCGTTCCGGATCGTATCGCCGGTTTTCTCAAAATTCACGCGTCCTTCCGCTTCTACGGTCAGCAGGATCACGTCGCGGTTCTTCTCGTCATCGTGCGCGATATCAATCTTGTATTCGCTCGAGACGCCGTCCACCGCGGCGAGCAGCTCCTCGACCTGGCTGGGGAACATATTGACGCCGTGTACCTTGAACATATCGTCCGACCTGCCCTTGATGACGTCGAGCCGCGGATAACGGCTGCCGCAGGAGCAGGCGCCGGGGATGATGCGCGACAGATCGTGGGTGCGGAACCGCAGCAGCGGCGCGCCCTCCTTGACGAGCGTGGTGATGACGATCTCGCCCTCTTCGCCGTCGGGGACGTTTTCGCCGGTCTCGGGGTTGATGATCTCGAGATAGAGATAGTCGTCCCAGTAATGCATCCCGGTCTGGTCGGCACAGTTGATGCCGATGCCGGGACCGTAGATTTCGGTCAGTCCGTAGATATCATACAGCTCGATGCCGAGCTCGTTGGCGATATACTCGCGCTTTTTATCGCTCCATCGCTCGGAGCCGATGACGCCCTTTTTCAGACAGATCTTGTCCTTGAGTCCGCGCTTGTTGATCTCCTCGGCGAGCAGCAGCGCGTAGCTCGAGGTCGCGCAGATGACGGTGGATCTGAGGTCCTGCATCATCTGGAGCTGCTTTTCGGTGTTGCCCGGTCCCATCGGCACCGCCATCGCGCCGAGCTTCTCACAGCCTGCCTGAAAGCCGATGCCTGCCGTCCACAGACCGTAGCCGGGAGTGATCTGGATACGGTCGTCCCGGGTGATCCCGGCGGTCTCATAGCACCGCGCGAACATCGTCGCCCAATCATCGACGTCCTTGGCGGTATAGGGGATGATGACGGGCTTACCGGTTGTGCCCGAGGACGAATGAATCCGCACGATCTCGCTGTCGGGAGCCGCCTGGATGCCTAAGGGGTAGGCGTTGCGCAGCTCCGCCTTATCGACGAAGGGGAGCTTCTTGAAATCCTCGGGGGTTTTGATTTCGGTGATTCCCAGCTCCCGATAAATCTTTGCGAAGTAATTATCGGATTTCAGGATCGCCTGTAATCTGTCGTTGACAAGGGAAAGCTGCTTTTCACTGATTTGCATGATGATTCTCTCCTATCTGATAACCGGCAGCAAAGGCTGCCAGATTCTTATCCCGAAACCGCTCGGGGACGATACGGACGATCTCTTCGCGGATCGTCTCGGCGCCGAGCCCCAGCTCCTTGGAGCCTGCCGCAGCGCCCAAGACCGCTACGTTAAAGAATTTTGAGGAGCCGAAGGGCGCGCACAGCGCGTCGGAATCGACGACCAGACAGCGGCACAGGGAGCTGACATATTCGATCTCCCGTTTGCCGTCATAGCCCTCCGAGCTGCCTAAGGAGGTCGGCTTGACGGGTACGCGGTTCACGATCACGAAGCCGTCCTTTTTGAGATATCTCAGGTTCCTGACCGCCTCGCTCGGCTCGAACGCGATCAAAAGATCGGCGCCGCCGACCGGGATCAGGGGCGAATACGCGCCCTCGCCGACGCGCACATGGCTGGTGACGGGACCGCCGCGCTGCGCCATACCGATGGTCTCGGCAGAATGTACCGCGTTGCCCTCATCCATCGCGGCAGCCGCGATGATTTTGGAGGCGAGGACGGTTCCCTGACCGCCGACGCCGCATATCATAATATCCTTTTTCATCCTCATACGCCTCCTATCGCGCCCACGGGGCAGAGCTGACGGCACAGACCGCAGCCGGTACACAGATTCTCGTCGATGACGGCTTTGCCGCCGCTGACCGACAGCGCCGGACAGCCGATCTCTCTGATACAGCGCAGGCAGCCGATGCACTTCTCGCTATCTATCTTCATCTTACCGGTCGGCTTGGTGATCGCGACGCAGGGCGACTTGAAGATAATCGCCTTGACGCCCTTGACGGCGGCGCATTCCTTCACCGCCGCGACGGAGGCTTCGAGATCGAGCGGATCGACCGTCATCACCTTGACCACCCCGGCGGCGATCAGCAGCTTCTCGATGCTGATCTTCTCGACCGGCGTCGCCATCATGTTCCTGCCGGTGCCGGGATGCGGCTGGTGGCCGGTCATGGCGGTGGTGGAGTTGTCCAGAATACACAGGATCATATCGGCGGCGTTGTAGACCGCGTTGACCACGCCCGTGATACCGGACGCGAAGAAGGTCGAGTCCCCGGTAAAGGAGAACGCGACCGCGTCGGGATCCATGTGGTAAAAGCCCTGAGCCATCGTGATACCCGCGCCCATGCAAAGGCAGGTGTCTACCATGTCGAGCGGCATGGCGTTGCCCAGCGTGTAACAGCCGATATCGCCGCAGAAATACGCCTTTTTGCCCTTCATCGCCTGTTTGACCGCATAGAAGGACGCGCGGTGCGGACAGCCGGCACACAGCACCGGCGGCCGCGCCGGCGGCTCGGGCGCGCCGGCAGTCTCCGCACGGGCTTCGTCCATCGGCAAGCCGAGAAAGCGGCTGATGATCCGCCGCGCGCTGTCGGCGTCGTTCTCGCCGCTGGGGGGGACGTCGCCGCTGTGCTTTCCGCTGACATTGATCTTGAGCTGATGCTTTCCGATCAGCTGGTACAGCTTTTCTTCGATATACGGGCTGAGCTCCTCAAAGCACAGCACCTCGCTCACGCCCTCGAGCGCCTTGAGCAGGAAGGTCTCGGGCAGCGGATAGGGGGTGCCGATCCGGATCAGCCTGATCTCGGGATGCTCCTTCAAGAACTCCGCCGCGTAAGCGTAGCTGACGCCCGTGGCGATGACCGCCTTTTCGGAGCTGCCGGATACGGTATTGAAGCGATAGGACGAAAAGTCCTCGCCGATCTCGACGTTCCGCTTCTCGATCATCGCGTGATTTTGGAAGGACAGGCGCGGAAAGATCACCCACTTCTTCGAATCCTTGACGAAGCCCTCATAGTCGCGCGCGCGGAAGGTGTCCGGCGCTTCGATCGAGGCGTAGGCGTGATCGACGCGGGTGGTGGGGCGCAGGATCACCGGGGTTTTGTATTTTTCGGAATACGCGAACGCGTCCTGCACCATCTCGAACGCCTCCTCGGGCGAAGCGGGATCGAATACCGGGATCCGCGCGAATTCGGCGAAGCGCCGGGTATCCTGCTCCGTCTGGGACGAGATGGGGCCGGGATCGTCCGCCGATACCACGACCATGCCGCCCTTGACGCCCACATAGGCAAGGCTCATCAAGGGATCGGAGGCGACGTTCAGCCCGACCTGCTTCATCGTGACCATCGCCCTCGCGCCGCTGTAGGCAGCGGCAGCCGCGACCTCCATCGCCGCCTTTTCGTTCACCGACCATTCCAGATACGTGCCCTCATGCGGATATTTGGCGACCGTTTCGATGATCTCCGACGACGGGGTACCCGGATAACCGGAGACCAGATTCACGCCGGCATTCAGCGCGCCTAAGGCGATGGCGCCGTTGCCCATGACATACTGTTTACTCATTTCATCATCCTCTTGTACGGCAAACGCCGCGTCAAATTATTGTGTTATCTTTTATCATAGCATAAATCTCTTCCGATTTCCACCCTAATTTAGTATAATGTCATTGACATCATAAACGGCAGGCGATATAGTTATACTAATCCAACCCTACGGAGTACAGCCATGAACATCAGCGACTTTACCATCAACAGCCAAGCGGATCTGATCGAAGCGATCGGGACGTTCGGCTTTTTACCGTTTTTTGAGAATTCGATCGAGGGCTTTTCGATCGAGGAGCATATCGCGCCGGCGTGCTGGTATCACGCGGACGGGATGTGGGAAGCGTGGGAATGGAAGGGCCCGGTCATCCGCGAGACAGGCTGCGCCTACGGCAAGTTCTTTGACAAGAAGGCGTGCTACATCAGCCCCGAATGGTACCCGGACTTTGCCAACTTCCGCCGCGACGGCTATGACTTTGACGCGCGGTGGGACGACGGGCTCGCGCCGGCAAAGGACAAACGGCTCTATGACCTGATCGAAGCGCACGAGCCGATCCTCTCCAAGGAGCTCAAGCAGCGCGGCAACTACCGCAAGGGCGGCGTGACGGGCTTCGATACCGTGATCAACCGCCTGCAGGCGCAGGGGTATGTGCTCATCAGCGACTTCGTCTATTTGCAGGATCGACACGGCAAGCCCTACGGCTGGGGCGTCGCCGAATACGCCACCCCGGAGCGCTTCATGGGCAGCAGGTTCACCGAAGCGGTATACCGCCGCGCGCCCGAGGAATCCTACCGGCGCGTCCTGACGCATTTCAAAACGCTGTTCCCCGATACCGACGAAAAAACGCTCATGAAATTTTTAAAGTAATACTAAGTAGCAATAAAACACTTTAATATCTATTGCGGAGAATTCCGCATAACTGCGTTGTCAGTCTTGACAGGCGCCAGC